>OMVK01000006.1 GCA_900314465.1 uncultured bacterium
ATACATAAAGAAAATATTAATTTAATATTAATTTTATATATATTATTAACTGAATAAGAAGATATTACTATTAATATAAATATATATAAAAATGAATATCTAAAAGGAAAATCGTTAGGAAAATGAAATAAATTAAATATACTATCTATTGGTCCAGTAAAAAATGTTATTATGAAAAACAATAATAAACCTAAATAACATATTTTATTTCTAAGAGATATCTTATTATTAAATATATATATTATTAATAAGACAACTGATAATATACCACAAGTTATTGGTGGTGATAATAATGGTTCTGAAAATAATCTTGACTCTATGCTACCTGTTAAATGATGTATTAAGAATGATTTAATTGTAATCGGATATTGAAGTGTTAAAAATAAATATCTTGAACTAGATGTTTCTAAAGAATCACTTATATTTAATAAAATATTAAATACAAATGAACATATTAATAAAGAAAAAATAGATGAACATAAATAAATAAGAAACTTTCTTGATATATCATTAAGATCTTTTTTTAAAGACTCTTTATGCATTTTATTTTTATATATCGAATAAAATATAAAATATACTATAGTAAAAAGACATATCATATAAGCAATATAATAATTAGAAAATATCATGATAGATAAACTTATCGTATATAATTTCCATTTATTATTATTAATAATACTCTCTAAACCAAGTATTATTAATGGTAATAATACCATTGAATCAGTCCACATAATATTAAAATAATAATCACAATAATAACCAGAAAAAGCATATAAAACAGATAAACACACATATAAAATATTATTATTTTTGAATTTAGTAGATAAATAATAACACATAGTTAATGATGACAGTATAGGCCTTAAACCAATTAATATAGATACAAGCAAATATATATTATTCTTATTAGCAAATATAAATATTATATTTAATGGACTAGATAAGTAATTAATAAAATCTCTATATATAGGAAAACCTAATCCACTATTAAATGTATATATTAATGATTTATGTGAATATATACGATTAATAATATTTACTATCATAGAAAAATATTGATTTTTAAAATCATTAAATAAAAGTGTATTATTACCAAAAGGTACTATACCATTAATCATATAAATGATAGATATAATAACAAAAGATACACATACACTTACTAAACATAATTTCTTTTTACTACTAATATTCATATACACACCTAATATAATATTAACATATAAAAAAACTAATTGTTAAATTAATTAATTTTTATCAATTAGTTTAGCCATTACAAGTAAATTATATCGATAATATTTTTCATAATATAAAGGATTATTAGAACATGTTTGTAAGATAATAATACTATCACTAGATGTTACATTAACATTAGTATTATAATTAGAATTACTCTTATATTTATCTAAATATTCTTGATATTCACTATCAGAATAATAACTTAGATTTCTAAAATATTCTAATCCTTCATCTTCTTTATTATTAGCAAGTGAAACATATACAGAAAATATTTCATATGTATAATTATGTCCTCCATAACTAATATAAATATATTTATGATTATTATAAAAGTCATAATTATTTTCATAATTTTGAAGATAATTAAATGCTCCACTACCATTTAAGAAACTATGTCCATATATAATAGTTTTTTTATTGTCTAAGCCTGCTCTATAATCGATAAATGGTACTCCAATATTATCTTTTTTACCATTAAGTGAATGTGATAAATAGTAATAACTTCCATCATCTCTTACTAAATTAGTAGAAAAATTAGAATTACTTATAGATAAAGTACCTACTGTTATATTACTTTTAGTTGTTGTAGTTACACTAGTAGTTTTTTTAGTAGTTTTACTTGTTGTAGTTTTAGTAGTACTTATACTTGTTGTAGTAGTCTCAGTTGTTTCTATTTCACTAGTTGTACTTGTTGTAGTTGTATCTATTTCATCTGCTAAAGCTACATAATTACTATTATTTAATTTAACACTACTATAACCTATAGATAATACTATTCCACATAATAATATCCCACTTAATATATTTACAATAATATTTTTCATATCAACCAACCCCACGTTGATAATTTATTATACTCAAAAAATATTAACTTGCAAATTTACAAAAAAACTAGATATAAATATCTAGTTAATTAAGCTGTTCTAAAATATTGCCATCTACCAATACCAAACATTTTAGCTACCATATTAGTTGGTGCTCTAGAAATAAGATTATTCATTTTTAATACATTATCATCATACTTACCTCTAGCTGTTTCAATTCTTGTATTAGCGTCATTAAATGCTTTATCCCACTCTGGTGCTGAAAAACCAACTTGTGATGTTATCTTATTTATCTGAAATAACATATAATTAAGTGAATAATACGAATTAGATACATCAGTAATCGATACTTTTGTATTAAAACTATCAATTAAATTCATAACCCCATTATAACTATTAGTATCTATATATGTCTTAATATATGGAAGATATTGTTTAGCTAAATTAAATTTAAAATTAACTTCATTATATAATTCTTTATAGTTATCTGTTAATTCATTCTTTTGTAATATTAATTTATTATAAGAATTAACTATAAATATAACTATTGAATCAACAAATAATACTATAAATACAATAAGAAGTAATATCATTAAATTAGTACTCATATTCTAACACCTATTATAATAATAAAATATAATTAAAAAAAAGAAAATAGATATTTCTATTTTTTAACTGGATCATAACCACCAATGTTAAATGGATTACATCTTAATATTCTTTTTATCGCAAGTATACTACCCTTAAATACCCCATAATACTCAATAGCTTCAATTGCGTATTCTGAACAACTCGGAACAAATTTACAATTATTATGCGTACTAATAGGCATTCTTTGATATAACCTAATTAATTTAATTATTAGTTTCTTCATTAAATATCTTACTTTCTATTTCTTTACCATTTTTATCATATAAACATACCCTAATATTTAATAATAAATCATGAATGCTTCTTTCATCATCTCTTAATATCATAACAATAATAAATGCAAGTTCATAAAAATATTGAATATAAGAATTAATCTTATATATATTAATGTAAGTATTAATATCTTTTATATTAACAATAAATATATTTACTAATAAGAATATTGTTTCTGATATTAATATAGCTTTAATAAGATATTTCCATAAAGGTATATCTTTTTTAGGATTACTATTATATACAGTCTTTAATCTAAATAACAACTTACCTACAGTTTTGCCATGTAAGATAAATTCAAGTATTCCAAAATATAATATATATACAATAATATCTATAATATACATATTTCTATTATAAGTATTAATCTGATATACAAACTTATTATATGTATCATTATATTCATTATTTATATTAGTAAGTATTTCTTTATTTTTATCTTCACTTACTTCTTCATCTATATTAATATCTTTAAAACATTCACTAAAATAAGAATAATTAGTAAATAAAGTTTTATATTCATCACTATCTATCTTATTATCTTCAAAAAAAGAATTATAATTTTCTGTTAACTCACTATATTGTCTTGTTAAATTACTTTGATATTCCATAACTTGATTAGCATCATTTTTACTAGGATTAATATAACTAATAAAAGATAAACCTAAGATAATAAAATAACATAATAACATATCTAACATAAATGCAAGTATTCTATAAATAAGTTTCTTCATGATAATCACCTATAAATTTTATTATACTATAAAATAATATTAAAAAACTATTATTTTATTAACCTAATTGCTTTTTATATTAAATAATAGTAATATTTTTTTAGGAGTTGATTTAATGAGTACAAATACAATTATATCAGGTATTATTATTGCTATTGTATTAGTTATAATATTACTAGTAGTACTTAAATTAAATAAAAAAGATTTTAATTTAGAAGTTAATAAGTTAGTTCAATATTTAGGAGGAAAAGATAATATTTTAGATACCGAAGTTAATATGTCTAGATTTAAAGTTACATTAAAAGATGTATCTAAAGTAGATAAAGAAGGTATACAAAAACTTGGTGCTAAGGGTATTGTTGAAGTAGATAATCAATTAAAAATTATCTTTGGTGATAATTCTAAAGCATTAAAAAGATATATTGATGATATGAAATAAACTCGTTAAAAAAACGAGTTTATTTTTATCTTAGATATCTTTAATATTAGTTACTTTATAATCTAAATTAGTAATCTTATCAGTTATTTCATCATTACTAATATTATTACCCTCAACTATAGCTTTACCTTTCTTTAAATCAACTTTTACTTTTTTAATACCATCAATACTTTTTAAAGCATTAGTAACACTAATAACACAATGATTACACATCATTCCTTCGATATCAATTTCTTTTTTCATTTTATCACTCCTATTTAATTTTATTTAATCTTAATGCATTTAATATAACTGTAATTGATGATAACATCATAGAAATAGATGCTATCATTGGATTAATAGTTATATAATTTCTAAATAAACCAGTAGCTATTAATATCATAATAATATTATAAAAAAATGCCCAAAATAAATTTTCTTTTATTATTTTTTCAGTCTTTTTACCAATCTTAAATAAATCTATTATCTTTGATAAATTATCATTAATAAGTATGACATCTGATGCATTAGATGCTATATCAGTACCACTTCCAAGAGTAACACTTACATCACTTCGAGCAAGACTTGGGGCATCATTTATCCCATCTCCAACCATCATGACTTTGTGATTATCACTTTGAAGACTACTTATTTTTTCTTCTTTATCTTTTGGTAATACTTCAGATATTATATTATCTATATTTAACTTCTTACCAACACTTTCAGCAAGTATCTTACTATCACCAGATAACATATAGACACTTTTATCCATCTTTTTAAGTTCACTAATTGTCTTTTTAGCATCACTTCTAATAACATCACTTACGCCTACTAAACCAATAACTTTATAATCTTCCACTAAATATAATATCGTATTATTATCTTTTTCTAATTTAATTTCATCATCTAAATGATCATTTTTAATATTATATTTATTTAATAATTTATTATTACCTACTAAATAAGTTTTCTTATTAATAATACCTTTTAATCCCATACCATTAATAGTTTCACTATTAGTAACATTATATTTATCATAATCACTAAATGCACTAGCTATCGGATGAGTAGATATGCTTTCAAGTGATGATATTAATTTTAATAACTCATTATCTTTATTTTTAGAATAATTATATACTTTAGCTACTTTTAATTTACCATATGTAAGTGTACCAGTTTTATCAAATATAATATTATCTATATTATTAACATTTTCAAAAACACTACAACTTTTAACAAGTATTCCTCTTTTAGCTGATGCACCAAGTGATACAATTACAGCAAGTGGTGTTGCAAGACCAAGTGAACAAGGACATGCAACAACTAATACATTAACAAATGCTTCAAGTGCATAATTTTTATCAACAAATAAGTAAATAACTAAAGTAACTATTGCAACAAGCATTACCAAAGGAACAAATATACTGCTTATTTTATCTGCAATACGTTCTGATTTAGTCTTAGAATTACTTGCATTAATTACTAAATGAACTATCTCAGATATCGTAGATTTAGGTCCTATTCTCGTAGCTTTATATTCAATATACGAATCCATATTAAGTGAACCAGCAATTACTTCATCATTAATACTTTTTTTATAGTATTTAGATTCACCAGTAATAAATGCTTCATCAAAGTGAGCACTACCTTTAGTAATAATACCATCAGTTGCTACCTTCATACCTGGTTTACAAATTAAGATATCTCCTTCATTTACTTCATCAATAGTAACTTTTTTTTCTGAATCTTTAGTTTTTAATAAAGCATAATTAGGTGTAATAGTTACTAAATCTTTTATTGCATCTTTAGTATGTTCTCTTGAAGAAACTTCAATAGTTCTACCTAATTTAACAAAATAAATAACAGTCATACAAGATTCAAAATATAAACTATTAACATAATCATAATTACCATTAAATATATATATCATATGCATAAAAGAATATATAAATGAAGCAAATACACCAATAGTAACTAAACTATCCATATTAGGATCTTTATGTATTAAATCTATTAGACCTCTTTTAATAATACCTATTCCATAAATAATATATACAAGTGCAAATATACACATAAATAATGAATAAATAACTGGATAATTCATATTAATATATGGAATACTAGGTAACATAAACATATTACTCATAGATATATACATAATTATAACTAATAAGATACCAAATATAATTAAAGATTTAATATTATTATTTTTTTTATTTAAGTCTTTTTTGGGATCAAATATACCAGCATATGTATATCCTGAGTCATTAATAAATTTACCTATTTTATCTACATTTAATTTTTTATCATCATACGTTACTTCAGCTTGATTTAATATTAAATTAACTTTAGCATCTATAATACCATCTTGTTTATTTAAATATTTTTCAACATGATTTGAACAAGCAGAACAAGACATACCATCTACATTTAAAATAATCTTCTTCATATATACCTACTTAATCTTATCTATTAAGTCCATTACTTCATCAATAACATCTGTATTTCCCTCTTTAATATCATCAGTAACACAGGTTTCTAAATGAACTTTTAGTACTTCACTTTCAAGACTTTTAATAGAATTAACAATAGATGATAATTGAACCAATACATCATAACAATATCTATCATCACTAATCATTTTACTAACACCATTTATTTGTCCAGATATTATATTTAATCTTTTAATTAATTTCTTTTTATCTTCATCACTTCTAGGCACATTTTTATGTTTCATACTAACACCTCAGTATATAAGATACAATATACCCCTATACCCTGTCAATATTTAATTATTAAATCTTTTAATTGATTTTATATATAAATAATTATCCATATCATAATTTTTATTCTTATTAATATAATTATATGCTCTTTTACTAATACTACTTATTCTCTTATTATTAACTAATGGATCTATATATCTAATCTTACTTTTAATATTAACATAATATATATCATTATTAGGTTTAATCTTTCTACTATATAATCTTTTACTATTAGACCATATCTTAAATATATTACTTAATCTAGAATTATTAATAATATTAATAATATCACTTTCTTTTAATTTATATAAATCATCTATAGTAACTATATTATCTTTATTTAAACAATAAACTATATCTGCAAGTAATTGCATACTATATCTTGTTTTATTATCTCTATATAAAATAGATAGTTTAGAAGTAATATTAACAAATTTAATAGCAATATCTTTATTATTAAAACCTAATTCTTCTACTCCATCTATTATTTTAATACTAATATCATTATATATTTTTTTAACATCATTAATACTTATTTTATTATAAACAAATAAACCATTAGATAAAGAATATTCAAGTCTATCTGAACTAAGTTTTGGTGTATCATTATCTGCTATTGGATATATATGATAATTATATACATCATCTATACTAATATTATCCTTTTTTAATAAAGACATTATTTCTTTAGAATTTTCTATTATTTTTCTTGTATATTCTTCCGTAGATTCTTGTTTTAAATAATCTTTATTTAAATAATCTATCGTATGTTTAAATACAGGTGTTGATATATCATGAAATAAACCTGATAATGTTTGTTTTTTATCATGAGTAAAATTCCATATTATTAAAGCAACACCAATCGAATGATCAAGTGAAGAATAATAATTAATATTAAATAATTTAGAATAATATTGTCCACAAGAAACGCTTATATATTTAAGTCTTTGCATTTCTTTTGTATTAATATATTCATCTAACCATTTAGGATAATCACTACATAATATATTATAATATTCTTTAATATTCATACTTTATCACCTAAATATATTATATAAAAAATAGTGTCATAAGACACTATTTAATAATAAGCTTAATAAAATTCTTTTTACCTTTTTGTACTAAGATACCATCTTTATTATAAGATTCATCTATCATAAGTGTTGGATCATTTATCTTATTTGTATTAATACTTATCGCATTTTGTAATACCATTCTTTTAGCTTCTGATTTAGATGGGAATAATTTAGTTTCCATTAATAAATCTAAGATATTAATAGGTAATTTAATAGATACTTCAAGTTTATCTACTGAATCAGTGTTACCTGAAAATATTCCTTCAGCTTTTTCTTTAGCATTATTTGCATCTTCTTCCCCATGAATATCTTTAACTACTTCATATGCAAGTGTTTTTTGAGCAATACGTGATTCTGGATGAGCTTTTTGTTCTTTCATAATCTTATCTATTTCTTCTTTAGTTAAGAATGTAAATACTTTTAAATATTCTTCAACTTTATCATCAGATGAATTAAATAAATATTGATATAAATCATATGGACTTGTTTTTTCTTTATCAAGCCATAGTGCATTACCCTCACTCTTACCAAATTTTTTACCAGTTGCATCTAAGATTAATGGCATAGTAAAACCATATGCATCTTTACCTAATTTCTTATTAATTAATTCAATACCAGTGGTAATATTACCCCATTGATCAGATCCTGCTGCTTGCATAATACAATTCTTATGAGTATATAAATAATAAAAATCATAACCCTGAAGTAATGTATAACTAAATTCAGCATATGTAATACCAGTTTCAAGTCTTCTTCTAATAATATCTTTATTTAACATATAACCAAGATTAATATATTTACCTACATCTCTAAAGAAATCAAGTACTGTCATATCTTTAGTCCAGTCATAGTTGTTAACTATTTCAACATCATTATTAAATAATTTCTTTATTTGTTTTTCTAATCCTTGTAAGTTTTTTTCAACTGTTTCTTTTGAGATAAGAGCACGTTCAGCACTTGGTCTAGGATCTCCGATTAAACCAGTTGCACCACCAATTAAAACAATCGGATGATGTCCATATGATGCAAGTCTCTTAGCTGTCATAAAAGAACTATAATGACCTAAATGTAGTGAATCAGCTGATGGATCAGTTCCAATATAAAAAGTCATACCACCTTTATTTAACTTATCTTTAAAATCTTCATTATTAGTCATATCCTTGATAAGACCACGATACATTAAATCTTCATAACATGTCATTTTTTTCATAATAATCCTTCTTTCTAAAATAAAAAAAGAATGATACCAAGGAGTCTATTAAGACGGTACCATCCTTTATTTAACTTTCTTACTTATAACGTTAGTTACCCGTGTTAACTCCGAGTTTGTAGGGCTCTTCAACATTAACTTACAATTTAAAGTATATCTTTAAATTATTTTATTGTCAATTCTTATTTTTTAGCTGAGCATCACTATTACCAATAACAGTAACATAATCAGCAAAATCAGATATATTAATACTTTCAAGTTTAGTTAAATTATTATTATCTTGATATTCTGCATTATCACATACATCATCAGCAACTTTTAATCCAGGATCTCTATTATAAGTATTATCTAAATCATTTATTTCAATATAGAATACCATATCATCATTAGCTTTTCTAATAGCAATTAACTTATTATAAATACTAGTAGTTATTTCTATTAATAAATAATTATTATCATATAAACTAACTTCAGATATATTATTAACTGTAATACCATTACTAGTAAATGATTTAACTATAGATTCTCTAGCACTTGCTATTGAATCATAATCACCCTGTAGTGCTTTAATATATGCTTTAAATGAATCATTAGTACCATATACAATAATACCATCATTATATTTATCAAAAGTATAAGTAGTTGGTACTTTAAATTTATAAACACCAGCAATTGTTTCATTGTTAGCACCATCTGTTACATGTACTATCTTAGCTGTAGTAGTTTTATTTATTTTTATACTGCTTGTCGTATTAGTTGATAATACCAAACGACCTAATAATATACCTAATACTAATGATATGACTACTAAGATAATTACAACATTTCTTGGTATAACTTTACTCTTTAAAATATTTAATTTAGGATTATTTTTTACTTTACTTTCATCTTTAACTGTACCAACTGTTTCTTTTGGAGCATCTTTCATAACAGGAACACCATTATTATCATATACAGTATTATTATTTGTTACAGGACCCTTTGATTCAGGTATTGCTATTTCAACTTTATCTTTTTCTCGCTCTTTTATTTCTGCTTGTTCAGTTTCTTCTTTTTTTAATTCTTCAGGACTATAAATAGAAGCATTATTAGAAGCAGCAGATATATCTTGAGAAACACTATTGCTTATTTCATCACTAGTATTATTATCAACTTTTAAAGTTGGTATACTCATGTTAGCAGATGCATTAACTACCTCAGCTGGTCCATCATCGATATCTTCCATTATACCTTCTGTATCACTATAAGAAGAATTATCTTTCATACTAGGTAGGTCTACTACATCATTATTAGGAATATTATTATTTTGTTCAGGTAAATCCATTATTTCAATATTCTGATTATTACTAGTAATATTATTTGTATTACTATTGGCTCCAAAAGGAATATTTAAAGATCCACATTTTGGGCATATATTATTACCAGGAATTAAATCAGCACCACATTTAGCACACTTCATATAGCCCTACCTTTCTTTATCTTATACTATAAATAATTATACTTTAATAATAATTATTATTCAATAAGATAAAAAGAAAAAGCACATTGTGCTTTTCTATTCGCTTATTTTATCAGCAAGTTCATTTAATAACTTAGAAATACCTTTTTTAATTTTTATTGTTTCCTCTGCAATAACTGGTTCAGATTTAATTCTAGCTTTTTCAATTAAATCATCTGCTCTTTTACTTAATTCATTTAATTTCTTTCTAGTAATCTTACCAAATTTTTCATAATCCATATCTTTAAATTCATCTTTGATATGATTATATTCATCATAAATATTATTTTTTACTTCTTCTAAATCAATATCTTTTAGTGAATCTACTGCTGAATTACAAGCATCTTTTAAATTCTTCCTATTTTCTTCACCAGATTTAGGTGCAAATAGAACACCAAGACCAAGTCCTAAACCTAAACCTAACATAAATTTTCCAAATCCATTCTTTGCCATATTACTTCTCCTTATTCTTTATCATCATCTATTTTGTTTTTAATAAATTTTTTAATTAATTTTTCAATAGTTGAAAATATTAATACTGTAGTTGAATCAATTTTATTTGATACATTATCTATTGCATTAAATACTCCATTTAAACTATTAACTTTCTTATCTACATTATCAACAATAGAATTAGCTTTATTAACAATAATTATACATTTAACAATAAGTATTATAAGTACAATTAATAAAACTATTATAAGTAAGTTAATAATTACAGGTAAAGCACCAGCAAATCCTCCCATATATAAACTCCTTTCTATTTATCATCATCTTTATACATTGAATCAATTAAATTAAATAAATCAGTTTCAATAGTATCATCAAGATCTTCATTTTCTTTAGTATCTTTAGGTGGTTCTGGAGTCATATCAACTGAATCACTATCATCACTACCATTAATTAAATCATCAATAGATACACTAGGCTTCATATCTTCAATCTTTTTATCTTCATCTTTATCCACGTAAGTAGTTGTCTTATAATCATCTTGATTATCATCAAAATTATTTTTACTTAAATGTCTTTCAATATCATTATAATTATCTTTTTTAGTATTATCTTCTTTAATATTATTTTTTGTATTATATATTTCTGTAATCTTAGTAGTATTTTCTATTTCTCTTTTAACTACCTTTTTTTCGTTATTATCATCTTTTAATACATCCATAAGTGTTTCTTTATTATCTATCTTTTTAAAATAATTAGTAGATGGTAATGGTTGATCATTATAAGATACTGGACCATATTGTCTTTCAGATGCACTAGTATTATTAGAATTAGAATATATTATTTGTTTTCTTGTTTCTTCAAGTTCCTTAGGGTCATAGTTTTTATCTAGTATTCCAAATACTGGACTTATAACTGGAGGAACTTTATATTTTTTTCTAGAATCACTAGTAGGATTAGTATTTATTTTTAATCTTGATGATTCTTTTTCTTTTAATCTTTCGTCATGAGCTTGATAAACAGAATTATTCTTTCTACTATTATATTGATTTTGTAAATCTTCTTTAGCCTTTCTTAATGCTTCTTCTTGAGCTTTTAATCTTGCTGCTCTTAGTTCTAATTCTTTTCTTTCAGCATCGACACTAGATTTACTATTATCTACATCATCACTTATCGTATCAGACTTAACTGGTGTATTAATTTTAACTGTTTCTTTATTTTCAACTTTTTTATTTTCGTATTTAGAAGATCTTGATGGAATATCACTTTCCATATCAACTGGAAATTTTAAAGTAGAAACCGTTTCATATTTATCTTCTTTTGGTACTTCTACCTTTTGTATTGTATCATCACTAGACTCATTATAATCAATAATACCACCTTGATTATTTTTAAAAACTTTTTTTGGTTTTCTCTCGGGTAACTCTTCTTGTGGTTCATCAGTTTTAACCACTTCTTCATCAAATAAAATTTCTTTTATTTTATCAAATACTCCCATATTCTAGCTTCCTCCTATTTATTTATAACATCTGGGTCATACTCAGCTTCTGAATCTTCACCAGTATATGTATCATCAACCTCTAGATAATCACTATTACTATCATTAATATTAAATACTTGAACTTCTTCTTCACTACCACTTATCTGATTATCTTCAACTAGTTTACTTATTACATCTCTATTATACTGGATAGATGATAAGATAACTAGACTATTACTAATTGCTTCATTAATATCTTCATATTTTACTTTAACTTCAATCTTAGAATAATTATAAACAACTTGTAATACATAATCACCATTAGCCATCTTCGATACATTAAGTATACCTTTATCATTAAGTAATTTACTTATATATATAGAATTATCTACCTGGTAATTTTCTTCGATATTATTATAATAACTAACTAAATCTACATATAAATAATAATCATAATATTTACTTTTAATAATTTCATTACAATCATCTTTAATACTAGATTCCATTTCCCTAGGTAAATAATACTTATAACCACGATTAACTTGATTAAATAATTTATATTTACTATTTAATGTAACATTAATAATTTCATCAACAGATGAATTATTAACATTAACACAACCAGTTACTAATAATAAAAGCACAAGTACAACTATTATTTTTTTAAACCTATTATGCACAATAAACACCTACTTAATCAAAAATAATTATATCAAAATAAGTAAGTATTTAAAATATCAAACTCATACTCCCCGTATTTTTATTATATCATATAAAAAAAGAATTAATTACTAATAATTAACTCTTTTATATATTTTTATGAGCATTTAGATAATTAATTTTAATACCATTACTACTAAACTTATGTTCATATTCTGTTTCAATATTATCTATATCTTCCAAATGTAAGTCTAAAGATACTCTATCTAAGATATAACCATCTTTAGATAAAGAACTAAGAGAATAAGCAAATAAGTTAATATTATCTGTTTTCATAATAATATGTGGATTACTTTTAAATATTAAATCATATTTATCTAAAAATAATTTACTAGTTAATCTTCTTTTCTCATGTCTCTTTTTAGGCCATGGATCAGAAAAATTCAAATAAATAGTATCTATTTCATGATCAAAAATATTATCTATATTATTAGCATCATATAAAATTAATTTAAGATTAGGTATATTAGTGTTTTCTAGTTTTTCAACTGCTCTTAACATAACAGAATCATATTTCTCTAAACCAATAAAATTAATATCAGGATATTTTAAAGCCATATTAATAATAAAATCTCCCTTACCCATACCTATTTCTAAATTAATCTTATTGCTATTATTAAATAACTCATTATATTTGCCCTTATAATCTTCAGGATTACTTATAAAATACTTAGATTTACATACTTTACTATAAGCATCTTTTATCTTTCTTAAACGCATATTATCCCCCAATATCAACTTTATTAAAAGTTACTTTCTTAATTATTTTACGCATATAAGCTCTACCAAATAATTCATTAAATAAATTTAACTTATATGAAATATATAAATATATAGGTGCTCCTACTAATACATTTAATATAATAGTTATAATAGCACCACTATAAGTATATAAATTAAAATTAATAAAATGATTAAAAATAAATAATACTATAGCCATACTAATCCCAGCTACTAAAGATTTTAAGAACCATGACTTAGCTTTATTATACTTAATATTATATGATTTATATAAGCCATATAAACCTAAAGCAATACTTAAAGTATAACCTATTAATGAACTTATAATACTACCCATAAAACCTTCATAGCCAAGATTATGAACTAAATACATTAATGGTACATCAAGTAATGCATTAGTAACAAAACCTATTATTGATACTGAATATACATATTTATAACTATTTAAACTTTGTAATATAATAGATATAACCATATATATATTACTAAATAAAGCACTAAATACCGACAATTTAAGTATCATACTTCCATATGAATTGGTATTATAAAATATAGTCCATACACTAGTAGATAAAATACTTATGCCTATAGCTAATGGTAAACTAATAAAAAATACAATAGACATAGACCTATTAATTTTATCAGATACATCATTCATATTCTTAGCGGTATAAGAAGATACTATTGTTGGTATTAAACCCACTATCATACCCATAGAAATTGAATTAATAACCATATTAATCTTAGGTGCCCAAGTAGATATAGCAGATGCAATAAATTCAACATCTTCCGTTGAATAACCCAACTTTTGAATAGTCCTTAATACTAATATTTGGTCAGTAAAAGTATAAATATCAGCACATATAGATATAATAATAAAAGGTATCGCATAACCAATTATCTTTTTAATAATATCTTTATTAGATATTAATTTTTCTTCTTCTTTTTCTTTAGGAAAATTATCTAAATGATTCTTAGTATATATATGTCTAAGATATAAATAAGCAAACAAAGCACCAAAGAATGCACCAGAAACCGCAATACCTACAGCATATGAAAGTTTACCATGCATAACATCTAATACAACATAAGAACCTACTAAAATAACAGCTATTCTAACAATTTGTTCAAGTAATTGAGATATACTAGCAGGTTTAATATATTTAAGTCCCTGTAAATAACCTTTAGTAACAGATAAAAAAGGAACAACTAAAATAGCAGGAGCAACACATCTAATAACCAAGGCCACATCTTCATAAGTATTACCACCAGTTAAATCACCAATAATAAATCTACCTATTTCATCAGCAAATATAAATAGAATTAAAAATATTATTATTGCTAAAAAGAATAATATTTTCTCAGTTAATTTAAAAGCTCTACCCTTAGTATTATCATAACCTAAAGTATCATATTCACTTATTATTTTACTCATAGCATTAGGTAAACCGGCACTACTCATCTCTAAAAATAATAAATATATATTATAAGCATAACTATATAAAGCTCCACCAGTAGAACCAACTATATTATAAAAAGGTATAACATATAGCATACCCAATAATTTAACAATAATAATTGATAAAGTAGCAATAAAAGTTCCTTCGACAAAACTGTTTTTCTTCATTAAATCACATCCAAATATTATTATAAACAAAAACTAGTCTTTCGACTAGTATATATAAAGACTACTTACAATTCCATGGCGTCAAGATACAATTTTGACACGTTGTAAAATCAGAATTTTGATCTGCATCATTATAAGAATTTACCAAACTAAATATCCATAAAATTATACTTGGTAAGAAGAATATAACTAAACCAGCAACAATTCTTATTCCAAGTTGTTTAGCAGATTTTCCAATAGCTTTTTCATCATTAGCTACAATAGCCTTACCCATATCAAATACACCAAAAATAATAATTAATATAGGCATAAATATTTTAACAATGGTAATTATCCAACCAGCAAATTGTAAAATACTTTTAAATTCATTGCAAAATCCAGAAACAGTAAAACTAACATCCATAAAACTTTTCTCCTTAACTAATTAAAATTATATGTTTTTTTCTTATTATTGTCAACTATTTTAAGTTGTCATTGTTTATTGAAACCAAATTTAGCTAAAAAAGCATCAATTTCTGGTATATCAGTATTTCTATCGTTTACTGGTGGAATATTTGAAAATATTTTAGCTTTTGTTTCATATTCAAAATCAGGTACTTCTTGTTCATTAACAAGGCTCTTATTCAAAACAACAATATCATTTTTATGATCTAAGAAGGCATTTTTATTTCTTCTTAATAACTTAGTTAACATTAAATAAGATGGTTCAACCAAATAAACAATATAATCACAATATTTATCAGCATCACCAAATTCATTTAAATCAATAACTATACAATTAGCCTTATCATATACTCTTAACTTATTTTGAAGTTCTGTTGTACTCATGATAGAAAAATAATGTTCATCATCATGAAAGAATATTAAATCTTGTTTAAACATCTCAAATCCAACGGCAAAATAACCATTATTATTAAGTTGTCTTACCATCATATTAGTTAAACTTGTAGCACCAGCATGATTAGTCAAATTAGAAAGACCGATAATAACTCTTCCACCAACTCTTGGTGTAGCAGTTTGTTCTACTTTCTTTTCTTCAAGAATAGCTTCTTCTTTTTTTTCTTCTTCATCACTCAACAATAAGTATTTTACATCATCATATGTATTTGGATGATTAACTAAATAAACAAGTCCTTCATAAGTATTAGTAAAATTATAAAGTCCAAGTTTTACAAGTTGTGACCTATATAATTTACTATTAACAGTAGGATTATCATTTAGTAATAATATTATTCTACTTGGTTCAATAGCTTTTGTTAAATTACTAATTGTTTCAATATTTTCATAATCTTTAATAGATGTAATATCAATAATAATATTTTTAAAATATAAATTAACAAACTTACTTAAAAGTTCTTTTAAATCATATTCACCATCTACTCTCTTAATTATATCTATTTGAAGTCTATCAATAATACTTTTATTTTGATTAGCAGTAACAATATTCATAACTTATTCACCCCGATTAAAAATAACTATCGCTTGGATAATACATTGTAATTGTCTCGCCAGTTACATTAAAATTAGATGTAAGTCCAAGATTTATATTACCTATTTGTAAAGAAAAAAATACAACAACTTTATAATATGCAGATGACATTGAATTACTTTGTGATGAAAAGTAAGCAGTTACCTTTTGTACACAATAATTATATTTATCATGTTCATTAGGGCTAACCTTTACATTAGTGCCACTAACTCCAGCATATGGTACTTGTACATTTCCAGAATTACTAACACCTTCAATATTTTTACCAACAAATAAACTACAATTACCCTTAGAATTATAATTTATTTCACCCATATATGAATTGATGTCATCAACAGCACTATCATTAAAGCCGTTATATTTTTCTATACGTTCAACGATTCCATCTTTTATTCTAAACGCTTTAGAATAATTAATAGAAAAAGCTAGGAAACCAGAGAATAATACAATAAAAGTCATAACAATAATTGTAAGCCATGCAGCTCCTATCGATTCTCTCATAGTATTATCTCCACTATTATATTATTATATATTAACTACCCTGTTGATTTTGATTGCATTGAATTGGTGATGGG
Organism: uncultured bacterium; assembly: GCA_900314465.1. Lineage (GTDB taxonomy): Bacteria > Bacillota_I > Bacilli_A > RF39 > UBA660 > UBA6985. The sequence goes on from OMVK01000006.1 coordinate 17,771, forward strand.
GTTGAGCATTCTGAACCAACATCTGATTCTGATCCAGTATTTTTTTGGCTTGGACAATAATAACAAGTAACCATACCATTTTGATTAGTACTAGGGTCACAACCAAAAGCTTGTGAGCAATAAGTTGATCTCATAATAGTAGCACGAATATTAGGCCAAATTAATGTACTAAATACTACACTAATAGCAGCAATTGCAACAACGGCAACTGCAGTCATACTTAATTCACCTGTTGCGTCTTTCATAAATAATCATCTCTCCTTTATCTTATAAAACAATTATATAACTTATAATAACAAATAATCAATATTTTTTTAAAATATTAGTGTAATGTTACAAAAAAATCATTAGTAACCGGATATAATATTGGATTTGTTTCATCAGATACTCTAAATGTAAATATTTCTCCAAATACAGGTATAGTAAAGCCAAAGAAATTAGTTATCTTATAATAATAAACAGTATTACCACCTTTAGTAGCATCAGTTCTTACTATGCAATACTTATATCTACCAGCACCATTTTTTATATCAGGAGTATCTCTATCTTTACTACCAATATAATCGTATGTATGACCATTTATAGTTTCATTACTACAAGTACCTGTAGATTGATAACTATAAGAATCAAATATATCATATATTTTTTCTTTTGTATCTTGATTATACCCACTACTAGTTTCAACAGTAGTAGTTATTTTTTGGTTTATTTGATAAGCATGAGCATAATTAATTGATACAGCTACATAACCAACTAATATAACCGTAAAAATTAAGACCATAGTGTAAACCCAACTACCAGCAATTGCATTTCTCATATAATCACCCTACTTTATTACTAATTATACTATTAGAATTAATCTTAAACAATAAAATAAAAGAGTATTTACATACTCCATTATTATTCATATTTATATAAATTTCTACTTCTAGTTAAATTTTTTCTAACAAAATATATAATAACAACAAGAACTACTATAACAATAAGTATTATCAAAATTATAATCCATAATCCTGAAGATTTCTTAATATGTATATTATATGTACATAAAGTGCCATCAGCTGCTTTTATATTAACAGTTACTACACTATTATTTTGAATATTATCATAACCTTTAACTTCAAATTCTGCATGTAATACATCAGATGGGATTACTTCTAAATTTAATGAATTAGTATTACGACTAACTTTTAAATTGTATTCATAATTATTTTTATCAAAATTATCACTAAAACTATCATAATTATCTATTGTAATATTGGCTGCAGTACAATCACTTGAATCCCCATCACTACGATGTATTTTTATTGTTCTAGTTTTACTTGTACCATCTTCTGCGGTAACAGTTACATTAATTTCAGCATCTTCACCAGTAATGCCTGTATTACCAGTAACATCACAAGTTGCATTACTATCTTCTGGTTCACAAACAATATCAACATCAGTTATATCTGAAGATATTTCTAGTTGATAAGATTTATTAGAAAAATCAGGAAGTTCCGTATTTTCAAATAATAGTTTTTTTATCTTAGTATTACTTGATTTACTTTCAGTGGACTCAGTAGACTCAGTTTGTACAACAGCTCTTTTAGTTTCACCTTGAGTTGTTGCTTCAGTTCTTTCAATAATTACTCTGGTTGTACCATTTGTTCTTTTTTTCGTAACTATAGTATTTTTAGTTGCATTAGTAACTTGCTTAGTTACTGTAGAATTACCTCCACCACTACTTTGAGAAGTTGGATTAACAACAGATGCTTGAGTTGTCGCTTTGGTATTTGCACTTGTTACATAAGTAGAACCATCAGATTTTTTATTACAATCAACAGTAGTTACTCTTGTACAAAAGTGTTGATTTGCAATATTACATGAACCACTATAAACAGAACATCCATCAGAAGATATTACTTTATATGGGTCACTATTACCATTATAACAAGCAATACTTCCGATATCTGGGAATAGATTAACAACACTCCAAGTACCACTTTGGCAATGTGCTCTAAAACACTGAGTAAACTCTCCAGATCTTGTAAGTGACCCAGTTAAAGCTTTCTTACAATCTGAATAACTGATCTCATTTTGACCAGTAGCACCATAAATAATATTTGGAACCAATACTAAACATAAAATAATTAAAAAAGATAACTTCTTCCTCATAAGTTTCACCACAATCATAATATACATTTTAATTATAATAATAATAAACTAATATTTCAAGAAGTCTTAATTATACTCTTCTATTTTTACTAATAATTTCTACATCATTAGTTAATTGTTTTATTCTTTCAATAATTCTTCTAGCTTTTACAGAATCAATATTATTATTAGTTTCTCTTAAATGTATTTCTAGTTCATTAATATCTAAATTAGATGTAAAAAATGTTGATAATTTATTATCCATACGATATTGTAAAATTGTACCTAATACTTCATCTCTACTCCATGATGTAATACTTTCAGCACCTATATCATCTATTAATAATAAATCACTATTCTTAATACTATCCATTAATTCTTCATAATTAGATTGAAAAGAAGACTTTAATAATCTAAGCATTTCCGGATAATATATAATCAAAGCTTTATTACCATCTTGTGCTAGAGCATTAAAAAGTGCTGCGATAATATAAGTTTTACCAGCACCAAAAGAACCATGTACATATAAACCTTTTATATTTTTATTAGTTTGATAATCTTTATAAAATTTATTAACAGCCTTAATTAATTTTTCTCTTTTTTTATCAGTTATATCAATATTTTTCATCGAAGCATTTTGTATTTCTAATGGTTCTAAGTATATCTTAGTTTTCTTTTTTTCTTGTTCCATACTTTTAAGCAATTTCTTACAAGCAATATTTTCAAAATATAACATATTACCATATTTAACTGGATAAATATAATAGCCTTTAGAACTATTCTTACATGTACTTAAACTCTTACAATTCTTACAATTATGTAATTCTGATACACTTCTTAATAATTTAGATGTATAAGTTAATGAGTCTTCTTTTTTTAATTTTAATTTATTAACTAATTCTACAAATTCAATATTTTCACAAGCTTTATCATAAGAAGCACTTAATTCTCTTTTTAATTCTTCTTTATCTATACTACTATATTCACTTATTCTCTTCATTTATATATACTCATCTCCTTTTCAAGTTCTAATAATTCTTCATCGCTCATTTTTTCTTCTTTATTGTCTTCATTCATCCATGATGGAACTGGAGATACACTCTTTTTACTTGTTGTACTTATTTTACTTGTATCCTTTTTAATGCGATATTTAGCTGCTTCATTCATGGCGTCATTAACTGTCTTAATACCTTTTCTATTCCAAACAGATGCAATTGATTCTAAATAAGTTCTATTTAACTTACCATCTTTAACTCTAATCGAATAATCAACTAAAACATTAATAACACCTGGAGGTAAATTATAATCTATCGCAAGACTTTCAAGTATTTTAAGTTCTCTTGAACTAGGTTTAACTCCTTTATTCTTAAACTTTAAGAAATCATATGGTTTTGTATTTTCAAACACTTTAATCATCTTAGATCTAGGTGATGAATCACCACTAGGGCTCTTTAAATAATCAGGTTGCGATCTATATACAATAGTTGGAAGTGAACCATTATTATTAAATTCATAATTTTTTCTTACTACTTCCCTTAATTTTTCTTTATCAATAATACCAACATTATCAATAACTAACCTAATAAATTCAGACATACTAACAGAATCTACATTATAAATAAATGCAAGCTCATTAATAAGTTCTTTAGTTTTCTTAGTAAAAGTATGTGAATTAACTAAATCTTTAGGTAAAGAATTAATAATTAAATCAAAATCTATAATATTATTTAAATTAATATTTAATTCTTTCTTTCTTCTAATTAAATCATTTTCATAAGTAGTATTATTAATAGATTTAAAAGTATCATTCATTGTTGATGTTATCTCTTCATAATCAGTCTTTTTAATATTAATCTTTTTATAATAACTTCTTAAATTATTATATTCTATTTCCCCAATATTATTTAATAATAAGACACTTAATACTGGATGATTAAAGAATTCATAAGCACTTAAGGGACTATATAATTCATATAAATATTCATTAATATTATCATTTCTTTTTATATATGTTTTAATAAGTCCAAGTGATTCTAAAGACTTTCTTGCAAGTAATATATCTTTTAAAGATGATTTTAAGATAGTCATTAAATGATGATGTGTATAATCACTTGATATTAAATCATGTTTATCTAAATCACTCCATAAAGTTAAATATAAACTAACAGATATAGGTCCAATAATAGGTTCATATAAATTAATTAAGATATTTTTATCTATCTCAGTTAATATAGTTTGATTAACAACAATATAAGTATCAGCAGGTAATAAAATATCTTTCATATAGACCATCTCTTAAGTTATTATTTTAAAATAAATAATATATATTAACAAGAAAAATAACATATAAATTAATATATGCTATTTTTTCTTTTTATTATTTTTATCTTTCTTATTAGTATTAGTTTTATCTTTTTTATCTTCATCTTTAGGTAATGTAAAACTAAAACCTGAATCACTTAATTCTTTATTAAGTTCTCCAAATACATTAACATCTTCTCTTTTAAAATTAACTCCCATATTATACCTCTTGAATAACAGCTATTATCATAGGTTTAGTACCAGTTTCTTGATAAAAATATTTAGACAATTCTTCACGTATATCATTTTTAATATTATTATAATCAACATGTGTAGGTGTTGTATTTTTTTCGATTACATCTAAACTTATTCTTTTAACTTCATTAATCATTTCTTGTGAATCTTTTACATAAATAAAACCTCTAGTTATTACTTCAGGACCTACAAGTATTTTTTTAGTTGCACGATCTACTGTTGCTGATATTAAAAGAATACCATTTTCTGCAAGCATTTCTCTATCTTTAATAACTAGTTCCCCAATATCTTCAGAAGATTTACCATCTATTAAAGTATCTTCTACTTTGATATGATTAAATGTATCTTCTTTAACTCCATCAGTAAATTCGACAACATCACCATTTTCTTTTAAGATGATATTATCTTTATCCATACCTAAAGCATAGGCAAGATTAGCATTATTAACCATATATCTATATTCACCCTTAACAGGCATATAATATTTAGGTTTAATTAAATTTAACATAATCATTAAATCTTCCTGTGATGCATGTAGTAAAATAGTTTTATCTTTTGGTATTTCTTCACTATTAGCACCAGCTTCTGCTATTCTATCTTCAAGTTTTACTAATGTTTTTTCACAAGCATCATATGTAGGCTCAGCAAATATAAATACATCACTTTCTTTTAAATTAATATATTTATCATTATGATTAATAATACGATTAACAGCAGCATAAGGTCTTTCACGATCATCACATATAAGTAATATACTATTCTTTTCTTCTATATTAGAAAGATCACCTAGTATACCTGGATTAATATGTAAATATTTATCTTTTAATCCCATATTTACTATATTTTGTAATTTTTTACCCATAATAACTATATGTCTATGCATATTATTAGCTGCATCAAATAACTCTTGTATAGCATATAAATGAACAGGTAAAACAGATATAATTAATCTACCTTCATTATGATTCATACAATCTTTAAACCAATCAGTTAATCTATGATGTGGACTTGTATACCCTCTTCTCTCAGAAAAACTTGATTCACTCAATAAAAGCAATACACCCTGTTTACCAACATAAGCAATCTTCCCTAAATCCATACCATAACTACCAGTCATTGTAGGATCTATTAAAAAATCACCAGTATAACAAATTGCACCATCTTTAGTATTAATAACATACATAACACTATCTGGTACTGAATGTGATACATTAATTGGAAATATACTAATATTATTACCAAAATTAATCTTTTTATTAGCCTTTATTTCAATAATATTTTTTTCTCTAAAACCTTCTAGTAATAAATAATTCTTAGTATATCTAGTACAATATATCTTAATATCAGGTATATCATTAACTAAATCAAAGACACCACCCATATTTTCTAAATGGGCATGTGTTAAAAATACACCAACTATTCTATCTTTATTTTCTTTTAAATAACTATAATTAGGTAATATATAATCTATACCATATTCTTGTTCAGTAGCATATTTAAGACCACAATCTAAAATAAAGATCTTATCATCTACCTCAACGACATAAGTGTTCTTACCAGATTCATTAAGACCACCTAAGCCAAAAACTTTAATTTTACTCATAAATACTTCCTTTCAAAAAGAAATAAAGGCATTTAAACGATAACATTATAGCACATTAATAATTAATCTATCAATTATTATCTTATTCTATCTCTAACTTTTTTAATATATCTAGTACTATTATCTTTAATAAAACCAGCATTTAAGGCAACTTTTCTACTATAAATATTATCATTTCTTATTTGTAAATATAAATCATTTTTATAATTATCTTGATAATAATCACTAAATTCTTTTAATAATAAACTAGCATAACCTCTATTACGATATTCAGGTGCTATCATATAACTAATTTCCATAAATACTTTATCACCATAAGATACAAGTTTTTGTATTAATATAACACCTATTCTAATATTATTTTTATATACAATATATACTTTATTATCATTAATACCAAATTCATTAGAATTATCAGTTATTCTATTAAAATAATTATCTAAACCTTCACTAGTAATATATTTCATAATAAATGAATCATTATCTAAATAATTTAAAAACAACTTATCAGTACTAAAGCCCATATATTCTTTTAATATAAAATCATCTAATTCAATCATATATCATCTTATTTATTATAACATATGTTATAATATTAATGGTGATATAAATGGATGATTGTATTTTTTGTAAGATAATTAAAGGTGAAGTTAAATCTTATACTATATATGAAGATGATATTGTAAAAGTATTCTTAGATGCTAATCCTGATGATAATGGACATATGTTAATAATAACTAAGAAACATATAAAAGACTTTACTGAACTAGATAGTAAGACTGCTGCCCATATTCATGAAGTAGCTTTAAAAATGAAAGATTTAATATATGATAAATTAAAACCTCAAGGTTTAAGAATGGTAAATAATTATGGGATATACCAATATGTAAAACATTACCATTTACACATAATACCATGCTATGATCCTAAAGAGAACTTAGTACCTGTTGAAGATACATATAACAAATTAATGCACTAGTAATTAAGCTAGTGCATTTTATATATTATTTTTCTAAATAATATGCATAATATTCATCATAAGTTAAACCTAAATCATGTACTTTTTCTGCAAGTTCTTTACCTACATATCTAAAATGCCATGATTCATAATTATAACCAGTTATCTTTTCTTTACCTTTAGGATATCTTAATATAAATCCATATTTATATGAATTATCTATTAACCATTTATAAGTATTAGAATTTTCAAAATCATTTTGTGAAGAACATTCTTTTGAATATATATCAAGTGCAAGACCAGTTTGATGTTCAGAATAACCAGGATGAGCTGCTATCGAATCAGCGTATGTTGTTCCCCTTAAATTATAATAATAATTATATTCTTTTTCTTGATCAGCATAAGAACGATATCCAGATAATATTAGTAAATAAATACCATCAGAATAAGCAGCATTCCACATTTCTATAAATGCATTATAGACATCACTTCTAATCTGATATATATCATTTTCTCCACCATATCTATATTTCCACTCGATATTAACTAAATCATCAGGTGTATAATCACCTAAATAATAATGTTTATTGACAAGCAATGCATAATTATCATCTATATTAGTCTTATAATCACCTGTATATTGGGTTTCATCTTGATGAACATTAACAATTGCAACTATATTACTATAATCATATCCATCTACACCAACATAATTAAAAAAATCTTCATCTTTAGTTACTACTTGATCTAAATATTTATCTAGGTTCTTAAACATAAAATATTTTTCATTAACAAAAGAAGGTATAAATTCATTATATCCTCTATCAATAATATTTTTTTGTTCATCTTCACTTAATTTAGATGTAAGAATATTAACATCACTTTCACTATAACCAAGTTCTAATAGATAATAAGTATTTGAATGTTTATATAAATAATCTTGATAATATTTATTGCCAAAATAAGCCCCTATTGTAAAAAGTATAATAAATAATATAAATAATTTAACAGGCTTTTTAAGCTTATAAACTTTCTTTTCCATTATCTAATACCTCGTAATAATTATATCTAAATAAATAAAAAAGGACTTAATTATAAGTCCTATTTTACTATTAGTTAACAGAATCTTTTAATTTTGAACCAGCTTTGAATGATACAACATTCTTAGCAGCAATTTTCATAGGTTCTTTTGTTAAAGGATTAATACCTTCTCTAGCAGCTCTTCTCTTAGATGAGAAAGTACCAAAGCCAACTATAGCAACTTTTTTATCTTTCTTTAAACCAGTTTCGATACCTTTAATAACAGCATCAACAACTCTACCAGCTTCTGCTTTAGAAACATTAGCTTCTTCAGCAACAAATTCTACTAATTCAGTTTTTGACATAATATTACCTCCCATAGTAATTATATTAGTAGGTATGTTTTAGTAGATACATACCCTACAAATAAAATTTAGCAAATATTTATTATAAATGCAATAAAAATAAGCATTAATTAACGATTTTTCGTGTATTTTATCAAATTAATTGCCTGTATTTGTAGTATCAGTACTACTAGTATCACACATATTTTTATCTACTGTATTTCTTTCTTCAATTAATTTTGGTTTTTCACATGTTATATCATCAATTGAATTATTAAAAATACATGTTATATTATATAGACCATATGGGCAAGGAATAGTAATTAATGCAGTATCTCTTGAATTATTTTCAATATAATATTCACCTGTTGTTAGATTAGATAAAGTAAATGATTGTCCACTAGTAACTTGTTTTTTAATAACACTATTATCACTTGCATTTCTAAGATATAAAATGAATGTTTGTTTTTGTTCTTGAGTTACTATATTACCAGATATTTTAGTTGTAGGTATATATGTACCATCACTTCTTATACTACCATCATTATTAATAGTATGTGTAGCTCTTTGAGCAACAGTTGTTTGATCTTTATATACAAGTGTTGTTGCTTTAGTAGTAGAAGTATTAATAAGTCTAATATCCATTGTTGTAGTAGTACTCTTTTTATCAAAAGCACCATTTTTTTCAAGAAAACGCATAATCAAAAATACACATAAAGCTACTATTAATATCATTAATAATGATATACCTAATTGTCTTAAATCTCTAAATTTCTTTTCTCTATCAAAATCTTTTTTATTTTTTTCTAGACGTTTATCTAAATTACTTTTTTCATTTTTCATAATATCACCATTTTCAATTTATTAATTTTAAATATTTTATTGACCCATCAGGAAGTGAGAATTTAATTAATGAATATCCACTACCGCTAACACTTACATGTATTGTAAAATCATATGACTTATATGATTTACCATTACCTACATATTCTACACTTGCTGAAACACCACCATTATTTTGTATATCATTTGCAACATTGACACCTGTATATTCATCATGATTATTATCTTCAAATGTTATATTAAGAGATAAATCTTTGGATTCACTTATATGATATTCATCATATTCTTTATATGTATCATCTTCTAATATTTTTGTAGTTATTTTATTATTTACTACAATTATATTAGTACTTGTACTTGCACCATTTGAACCAGTCGCAACCAATTGATATGTACCAATTTGTTTTCTAGCAGTAACTTTCCCTTTCTTATCAACACCAAGATATTTCTTATCACTTACAGAATAAGTAACATCACTTGTATTTGAACCATATGGATAAGAATATAATATAGGTGTTTCATTTTTTGATAAATCTAAATAATAATATTCTTTTTCATATGCATAATATACTGAAGCATTTGCATCTATATTAATTTGAAGTGATTCACTCTTATCTTGAAAAGAAGCAGTTAATGTAACAGTACCTGATTGATTGCCTGTATTAACTATTTCTGTACTACCAGATTGCGATACCTGTGCTAATGACGTGTTATCAATCGAAAAACTAATAGATTGAATATTAACTTTATTTAAATTCATGATATCTTTTATATCAATAGTACCATTAGTAACAGCTGTAATTGAACTATTAATAAAGCTAAATGAGCAATCATTACATAAACTTATCGTAGTTGTCGATGCTTTATTATTTTTACCTTGAATAACGATATTATTATTATTATTTGAACTAGTATCAAATGTTAAAAAGCCTCTTAGGAAGAAAAAGAATAATACAAATGTAATAACCGAAGTAAATGCAAGTGTCATACCAAGTTTTACAGTACCATCACTATTTTTAAAAACACCTTTCATTTAATCACATCCTATTATCTATCATATATCTAATAAAAGTATAACACGAATCTGATAATTCTTTTTTTTTAAATTCATTTAATTTTCTAGTTACAAATTCTTGACATCTAAGAGGTTCCATATTAACAATATCACCACTTATATGTATTACTTGATAACCAACGATAATCCAATCAATATATTCATTAGTATGTAAATCATATTTAGTTTCTTTGCAAACACCAAGATATGAACCTATCTCGTATTTAGCAGCACTACCTGTTTCTTCTCTTAGTTCTCTTAATATAGCATTTTTTAAATTATGATCACTTTTATTTAAAGAACCACCTACTGCTTCAATCATACCCACACAATCTCTTGCTTTACTGCCTCTTAATTGTAAAGTATATCTATTATCACTCTCTTTAATAAAAGCTACTACACATACTTTAACTTTATGAATATCATCATATTTAATTAATTTATCAGTTAATTCTTTTATATTTCTTACTTCATCATTAAATAATAACATATCAAATCAATCTTTCTTAATACTTACTTTATATACATAAGCAAATCTACTTATAATAACCATAAATACTGTTTCTCTATCCTTTACTATTTCAATATAGTCAATTGGTACATGTAATGTATCAGATGCACTAATTAACCCATTAAAGTCATCAACAAATATAACTTCTTTATTAGATAAATCAGGAATAAAAGATAATTTAATTAATCTATCTTTATATAATCTTAATATCTTATTTAAATCTCTTCTATATATATTTTCTTTAGGTTCAATAGATACAAGTAATGATATAGATACTAAATCAAATAATAAAGCAGCACCTAAGAATTCAAGTATTATAACAACATAAATATTATCATTATATGTATCAGTAGCATATTCAAAATCTTTAACTATTTCTGATTTATTAACATCAATAGAATTAGTACCATCTAAATTAATAGTTATTTGTAAATTTTTACTATTAGATACATATTTACTAATTTCACTATTATATACTTGATAATTAATATAAATAGTATATATAGCTTTAGTAGTCTTACCCATATAATTATTATAACTATTTAATAAATCTTTCATATTAATATTAAGTAAATAATCTACATTAATTAATTTAGAATCATTTATATCATATTTATATTCATTAGATTCATATATATTACTATCTATACCTTCAAATTTACCTATAACATAATAACTATAAGTGCCTGTAACACTCTTATCAAAAGCACTAGAATAATTAAAAAATACATTAATATCATTTATATTATTTAAATCATATACATCTTTAGTAGACTCTGAATTATAAAAAGAACCATCTTTATTATTAATAACATAACTAGTACTATAATCATTAGTTATAAGTAATCTATTAGTATATAATTTTTCATCTCTTATATTATTAAAATAATAAATATAATAATAACATACTATTGAAAGTATAAATAATATAATAGCAAAAGTACTATATATTATTTTTCTCTTTTTCATGACTAACCAACCCTTTTATATAATTAACTAAAATTAAATATTAAATTATAATTTATATATGTATTATCATCTATAACACTTAATAAATTATTATCTATATTATTTTTAATATTAAAATATATTGTATAAGTTACTTCACTATTAGAATTAATTGTTTTACTAGGAGTATCAATATTAACATCTAAATAATCACTAGCATAATATATGTTATTATCATTATTATAAACTATTATTTTATTTAAAGAATCACTTATAATATCATTTAAATTAATAGATATATTACTATTATTCTTAATGGTAATAATAGCTTTAGAAGATTTATTAACTGGTACTTTAAATGAATAATTATTTTTATTATTATATAAAATACTTAAGTTACTAGTATCTATATTAGTAGTTTCTATATCATAATTAGTTTCTATAGTACTAGGTAAACTAAAACTTCTCTGTACTGTTACGATACCTGATGTCATTAATACTAAACCAATAATAGTTAGTATAGACATATATATTTTTCTTTTATGCATATAATCACACCCTATTATTATCAATTATATAAAATATATAATTTTTAGTAAATATTATTATAAAATAAAAAAGTTTTATTTCTTATCGAAATAAAACTTTTATTTATTATCTTGATCTACCTTGTTCTTCATTATTAGACTTATCATTTAAATAATTACTCATCATTTCAGTAACTTCATCACCATATTTATTTGAATATGCATACTGATTCATTGTTGATGCAACACGTGTTGCTAATACAGTAGCACTAGCAGCTGATATGATTGTAGTTAACATATCACTTGGTAAACTTGATAAAGCAGTTACTTGTTCAGCAGTAAGTCCAGCTAACTCAGTTCCATATTGAACAGCTTGTAATTCAGCTTGATTAGCATTTAAGATAGCATCTGGATGACTAACAATATATTCCATAGCTTCTTGTGTTGCATGTAAATCAAATTGTGGATGACTTTGAGCATAAACTTTTAATACATCAAGACCTTCTTGAACAGTTTCATTAAGAGCTTTTTGTGATTCTTGACTAATAGTAGTTAATTGTTTTAAGGCATCTTGTGCGTTAATTGAACCAGTTGCATAATCAGATGCTGTTTGATTAATTTGATTATTAACACTATCAAAATTATTATTAAAATATTGATGATTTGCTGGATCCATTGTATGGTAACTATCATTAAATGTCCAGTTGTTACTATCAAGTGCAGTTCTTTCTTTAACATCAGCTACAGTAAGTGTATCTTGATAAGATTTAGCTTTTTGCCCTTCAGCAAAGACATCTGCTTTACCTTGAAGGTCTTTACCAATATCATTAGCACGATCAACAGTTTGATTATTTGCAGCATTTATTCTAGCAGCTTCTGCTTGTTGCTGTTGTAGTAGTTGTTTATCAGCTAAATTAACACGTACAGCATTTACAGCACTAATTGCAGATGAAACTATAGCAATTGTTGTAAATAAATCAGTAAAGAATGGATCATCTCTATAATCTAATTGTTTTACTAGAGGTGAATAATATTTTTTACCAGAACTTCTTCTTCCAAAGAAACTATTACTTATTTCTGTATTTTCAGAATATATTTTTTCTTTTTCTACAAAGTTCTTAACGATACCTTCAGCATCACCATTAGCTCTTGCAGTTTCAAAGCCATTATCAGCTTTAGCTAGTCTTGCTTGTAATTCATTGTCAAAATCATAAGACTTTGCAAATCTTCTACCTTGATAATTCATTTTAGTAGAAGTCGCTTTAAAGTCTTCATGCAATCCATGAATACCACTAGAAGCAAGATTATTAGCTTTAATTCTTGTATCGTTAATTTCTAATACAATAGATGAAGCATTTTGATATAATTGTGTTCTCTTATTTTGAAGAATATTTTTCTTGTTAGAATCTTTTTCTTTAGCAATTTGTGAATCTAGTACATCTATTTCTTTTAATAAAACAAATAATTTTTTGTAATCACTAGTAATTACTTCATTATGTTTATCTAACTTATTAGTTAAATATTCAGATATTTTTGCTTCTATTAAACTATTTATTGAATTATTACTATCAGTTATTAATAAACTACCTTTATATTCATTAGCTAATACTTCTAATTCTTCATCAGATAATTCATCTAATCTTCCTTTAATTGTATCAATAACATCTTTCATCTTTTTAGATTTACTACCTAAAGTATGTCTAATTATTGGATAAATTAATCTTTGAACTCCCTTCTTAAAAAATCCAACTACATTATAAATCCAATTATCTTCTTTTAATTCTTCTTTAAATTTTTTAGAAACTTTAAGATTTCCATAAGTATATTTCTTTCCTGTATTTTTCTTTATATCTAGTCCATCAGTAAGTTTAGCAATAATTCCTTCTACTGAAGGTTTAACCTTAATATTTTTATCTTCTTTTTTAGGTTCAGGTAATTCTGGAGTTACGTCATCTATTGTCTTTCCAGGTAATCTTGGTATTTCATCACCAATTGTCTTTCCAGGTAATCTTGGTATTTCATCTTTATTCTCATTTTTCTCTAAATCAAGTGTTATATATCTTATCTTAACAGTATATCTAGAATAAGGATTTTCATTTTGTCCATCATAGATCTTTCTTACATTATCTTCAGAAATTTCATAATAATCTTCACCATTTTGTTTTATAATTGTACTTTCATCTCTAGAAATTTTAAATCTATCAAAAACATCTTGCTTTGCAAAATATTTTTTTGAATTAATATCTTGTAAGAAAACATATTCAGGAATATCGCCTTGATTGTCAACATCATTTTTCTTATTTTCTTCAGGACCCTTGTTTTCTTCATGAATATGTTCTTGTTCTTTCTTTTTATCATCAGCAGATAAAGCAATTGGAGTAAAAGGTTGTCCATCAATAATTGCTGCTCTTTCAAAATCCTCAGTCCCTGGTATATAGCCTTCTGCTACATAATCATCATATGCTTCAGGATTCATATGATATTCTTCTGCAGTTGGTACATGTTCAGTATTTTCTTTAGCTTCTTTACGTCTATTCTCTTCTTGAACTAATGCATCATATTCTTTTTCTAAATCACTATTTTCTTCAAGACCGTTTTCTTGATGTGCTAGAAAATTATATAAATCATTAATTTGTGATTCTAATTCTTCATCACTCAATTTTGAAGAATCAAATGGCAATTCACTATCTTTTTTTTCTTTTTCCTGTTCACTAACATGTGTTTCTTCATGTTTAACCATTTGTTTTAATTCATCTAATGTAACAGGTTCTTTTTGATTTAAACGATCAACACTATAATCCCTATCAACAATAGCACCCTTAGTTGAATCAGCACTAAAAGTAAATAAATCACTATTAATTAAATCATCAAATCTTAAATAATCAACATGATTCTCACCAACATTTTTTTGATCAATTAAATCTTCACAATATTTAATTTCACTTTCAACTCTTTTAGCATCATCAGGTGTTTTAACTTCATTTATTCTTATTAAATATAAATTATATAAAACATCTATTTCTGCCATAATTGAATCTTTAATATTATCATTCATATTTTTCACCCATCTATTAAGCTTCCTGTTTACTATCTTTATAAATTTGTTTTAATACATCATTTACCATATCAAGTTCTTTTTGATCAGTAATATTTTCTAAAACATTATCATCACTAGCCGGATTATAACTAGATACATATATATTCTTTCTTCCATCTTCACTAACTGAATCATCAGTATAACCAATATAAGATTTCATAGTATCTTCAGAATCAAAAGTAAATAAAATTCTATATTCTTTACTCTTTCCATCTACATCCAAAACTAGTTTTTCATTATCAATATCAATATCCATTACGCTATCCTCCATATCGTAAATAATTTTACCATATGTAATATGCTAAATCAATAAAACATACTATTTAGTTTTATTACGACATGCATTATATTCATTATTTCTATGCATAAATATTGTTAGATAATCATTTAATTCTTCTCTAGACATTTTTCTCTTAGGATTAATTTTACCATCAGAATCGACATCTATATAGCCATTATCATAAGCCCATACTAGTGAACTTAAATCCATCATATTAATATCATCATAATCTTTAAATGACTTAATTATCATATTTTCTTCTTCACCAGTTAAATATGATGTATCATATCCAAGATAATCAGAATAACTTTTTAAAATATCAGCATATTTTATTTTAGTTAAATATGTATCTTGGCTATTTATTGGTAAATTAATATCTTGTGCAAATTCAACTGAACCATTAATTGATTTATCATCCATAGTATCATATGATGCTATCTTAGTTAATAATTCACTTTCATATGCTTTTGAATCACTTGCTTTAGCATTAACTGGATTTAAAAGTAAACCAATTAAACCACTAGTTGCTAAAACCAACATTGTCTTTTTAACATTTTTTTTAACATCTTTAACTTTATTCATTTCAAATCCCCCTTGTTTTCAACATATTTTAATACATCATTAACTGTATTGTCAAAATTATTAAAATCAACATTAAACCATTTAATATTCATTTGATTATTAAACCATGTATATTGTCTTTTAGCATAATGTCTACTTCTCTTTTTTATTAAATCTATAGCTTCATCTAAAGATATTTTATTATCAAAATAATCATAAAATTCTTTATAACCAATACCTGTCATCAAAGCTTTAGATCTAATACCTTTATCATAATAATATTTAACTTCATCTATTAACCCATCATTAATCATTTTATCTACTCTTGCATTAATACGTTCATATAAAGTATTTCTATCAGTAGTAAGACCTATAAATATTGCATTATATAAAAGTTTATTACCATTATTACTAGTATTTTTTTGATTTAATCTTCTTATTAATCTCTTACGATTATGTATATCTATTTTAGTATTAGGATCTATACTTAATACTTTATTATATAATTCTTCATTAGATAAATTATCGTAAGTATTTAATGTTATATCTTCATCACTAAATTCATAACCATATAAACCAGCTTTAATATATAAACCAGTACCACCTACGATAATAATATTTCTATCTTTATATTCTTCTAATTTATTTCTTAAGTCTTTTTGATAATCATAAACAGTATACATTCGACTAGGATCAACTATATCAAAAAGTTCATGAATTACGCCTTCTTTTTCTTCTTCACTTACTTTAGCAGTACCTATATTTAATCCTTTATATACTTGCATTGAATCAGCATTTAAAATAACTGCATTATACTTATGAGCAAGTGAAACACTTAACTTAGTTTTACCAACACCAGTAGGTCCAACAATTACTAAAATCATATTAATCTTCTTTCTAAACAAGATTAATATAACATAAAATCATAATATTTTAATAATATTATTATCAAATAAGATATTCTTATTACTAGAATATATTTTATTTTTATAATATATTTTAGAATTATTTAATATTAGATTATTAAAATACCCTTTAACAAAAGAATTACTTTCAATAATTATATTATCTAACTTAATATTTTTATTACGTGATTTAAATAAATATTCATCATTAGATATTATCTTATATATATTATTATCTCCTGATTTAATATTAATATTATTTTTAATATCTATTATCTTATTTACATATATATCTTTATGTAAAACTATAATATCATTATTATTATAATTATTAATAGCAGTTTCTAAATCAGCATAATAATAATTAGATAACGAATTTTCATTGCCATTAATAACTTCTACATAAGAATTAGTAAGTATCCATTTATTATCTTTATATATAATCGAATAATAATTATTATTAATTTTTAAAGATAAAGAATTACTTAAAGAATTAATAATAATCTTATTATCATTTAAACTAATATTAGTTTTAATACCATAATTATTAGTAACACTAAAAGTTCTTATATCACTATTATATATATTATTTAATATACTATCATCTAAATTACTATATATATTACTATTGATACTATTAGTTATAGTTAAATAAGTACTATTATTATCAAAACTAATATTATATATTGTATGCTTATATTCATCTCTAGGTATATTGATATTATTATTTATATTTTTAAAAGTATCACTTATATTATTAGCATAAATATTTATAGGTATTAATAATACAATTAATAATAACAAATACTTACGCATAATAATCACTCCCTATTTTTTACATAGCATAAATAATATTATTATTAAACTTTAATTTACATAATAATTAATAATTTGACGTAATTAATAAGAATATGTATAATAAGTAGCATTAATTGGGGGAAAATATAATGGAAAATAAATATGATTATGATAAGTTGCCTGATAATGATAAAGATGCTATTAAAGTTTTGTCTGCTTATACAAATAGAGAAAGTTATATTAAGAATTTAAAAGATTTTATTTTATGGGTTTTACTTGGTTATTCCTTTGGAATTGATGCATCTCTTGTACTCAATAATATTAAAGAACATTCAGGAAATAATTTATTTTACACATCAGCATTTACAAGTGCTACTTTAATACTTGCAGGTCTAATCAAATATGCAAAAGATAAAAAAGAAATAAAAGAACTAAGAGAATTATTCTTTAGTATGAAGACAAATGATATATCTTATGCTGATTTTAAAAAATATTTAATTAGTTATAATAATTCAAATGATGATAAAAGAGAAAATGATAAACTTGCAGTTACTAAAGCAAGAAAATATAAAAGATATCAAAAGAAAGATATGAAATTACAAGAAGCATATAATAAAATTAATGATAAAATAGATGAAACTGATAATCCAAGAGATAAACATGAATTAGTTAATGAACGTGCAAGAATAGATGATTTAAAACAGGATAATTTAATTGGTAAATATGAATTATTAAATGATCATGAATCAGCTGAAAGAATAAGAAAGACAAGAAATAAGTGTATTTAACTACACTTATTTTATTTATTTTACATAAATTAAAAACTTTGTTATAATACATATGCATTAAGGGGTGATTATATGGAACAAAAACTTCCTAATATTAAAATATTAGATGAAAAAGATAAAAGACTTCACATAAAATCAAAACCTGCTACTTTTCCATTAAGTGATGATATGAAAAAACTTATAAATGATTCCCTAGTTTATCTAGAAATGAGTCAAGATGAGAAAATAGCAAAAAAATATAATTTACGTGCTGGTATGGGTTTATCTATGTGTCAGCTTGGAATAAATACAAGAATATTTGTTGTATCTGAAGACCATGGAGATGGTACATTTGGAAGATATGTTGTTATTAACCCAGAAATAGTAAGTCACTCTGAAGAACTTATTTATGTTGGTGAAGGCGAAGGTTGTCTATCAGTCAACAGACCTGTAGAAGGAATCGTACCAAGATATGCAAGAGTTACCTTTAAAGCTTATGATATTGATGGTAAAGAATATACAATACGTGTCCGTGAAGATATGGCAGTAGCTTTTCAACATGAATTAGATCATTTAAATGGTATTTTATTTGTTGATAAAATAGACCCTAAAAACCCATATAAAAATAAAGATATGATGAGAGAAATCTAATCATATCTTTATTTTTCATTAATAACATAATCTAAATTAATATAATTATTACTATTATTATCTATTAATTCACTATTAGGCCATATTTTAATATTAATAACTTTAGTATCATTAGTTTTAATAGTATCTTCATAAATAATATTATTAGCACTATCATAAAACTTATTAGTATTAATACCATCTATAGAATAATATAATTTATCAAAACTAAGTGAATTAGGATCTGTTCTATTAATACTAATCGTATATGTAATATCATAACTATTATTATTAGTTATTGTTATATTACTACCATTTATATTTAAACCATCATTTTTATTCATAGGACTAATATTACTATTATCTATATCATATTTAATACTAAGTTTACTATTATTGATAATATTAGTATTTCTATTCTTAAATGCATAAGAATAACCTATAAAAGCTATAGCTATAAATAATAATGTAATAAAAAAGATAGTTAATCTTTTATTTATATAATTATTTATTTCCATATATATCACTAATATTATTATATAGAATATAAAATATATAAACTAATAAAAAAGACTTAGTTTACAAATTATTAACTAAGTCATCTCTTTTTATTACTTATTTGCATTGGTTCGAAATCATAATCATCATTAGTAACACTGTGTATTTGATCAGCAAGATTTAATGTTTCATTATAAACACTTTCATTAAACTTACCTACTTCTACCGTTTGTGAATATAATTCTTCATATTCATTTATTCTTGATAATAATGATTTAAATGGATTATCTTGTTCGTTTTTAAAAGTTTCTGATGCTTTACTTATTATATTTTTTTCATCTTCGATATATTGATGATACATTTTCATTTCATCAATACTATTTAAATCATCAGGACTAATCGTATAATCAAAATCTTTTAATTCATCAGCTTCAACACCATAAAGTTTAATTTGATCACCAGGTTTAATAGATGATGGATCTTCAATTCCACTTTCCATTAATGTAGCAGCAATATATTCATCTCTATCTTCTTTACTATCATCTTGAGTATACTTAGATACTACACCACTTATAGTATCTCCTTCTTTGACAGTATATGGAACAGTATATAACTTATCTTCTTCAGTGTCTTTATCATTAATATTTTGTAATGATTCTATTTCTCCATGATAATGATAACCCTTACTAGAATATATACCAATAATCTTTTTAGTTAATATATCTAAATGATTATTAACATATTCACTATCTTCGATAGAAGATAAATTATTACTAATATTATTAATAATAGATAAACTATCATCTAATACCTTTTTAGTATCATAATCACATGATTTTATAATATCTTTATAATTATCATTAATAAAATTTATTCTTGTATTAATATCATCTTTAACTTTATAACCAAGACTTTCAAGTTTAGAATATGGAACATCATATAAATATATTAAAGCACCACGATTAAGTGCATTTTCACTTAAGTTATTTTTCTCAAGTATTTTCTTTGATTCATCCCATTCATTACCTTCACCACAATTAGTATATTTTAATGCTATTTCTCCCATAGAATTTTCATCAATACGATATGGTACATCATTAAATACTCCATCTTTTATCATTGAATCTATATCGATATCATCAGTTTTATTATCAGTTTCAACAATAGTTTCAGGTGCATCAATAGTTTTATTCTTTTTACTTAAGGAAAAAGCACTTATTAAAGCAACTCCCGAAAATATAACAATTGTTCCGATTAACTTACCATTATTATATATTTTTTTCTTATTATTTTTTCCCATACTAACACCATTTAAATTATAACACTACCATATACATTAATTCCATCTACTTTTTCTATCTTTACTAATACAAATGTATTTACTTCACATTCTTTATCTAGATTAACTTTAATATAATTAGAAGATAAACCAAAATTACCCTTTTCTACTAACACTTCTAAAGTTTTACCAATAAACTTCTTATAATAAGCACTTTCAAGTTCATCAGATAACTCAAGCATTCTTTTAGTTCTTGATTTTTTTATCTTAGGATCTACTTGTTTCATCAAAGAAGCTTTAGTACCATTTCTTAAACTATAAGGGAATGTATGTATCTTAGAAAAACCAATTTCTTTAGCTGTTTTAAGTGAATCTTCAAAATCTTCATCAGTTTCTTCAGGAAAACCTACGATTAAATCAGTAGTTATATTAATATTTGGTCTTACACTTCTTAATTTATTAATCATATTTTTATATTCATCTAAGTTATATTTTCTATTCATTAATTTTAATACGTGATTAGAACCTGCTTGAATAGGTACATGCATATGATCACATATCTTAGGATTGTTTTTAAGTTCATTTAAGAATTTATCATCAAGTTCAGTTATTTCAATAGATGATATTCTTATTCTTTTTAAATTAGGATTCTTACTAGCTTCATGTATTAAATCAGTCAAATCATAATCTTCTCCATCACCATAAGAACCTGTATGAATACCAGTTAATACTATTTCTTTATAACCATTATTAGCAAGTTCATTTATTTCATCTAATGCTATTTTAATATCTTTAGATCTAATATTACCTCTTACAAAAGGAATAATACAATAAGAACAGAAATTATTACAACCATCTTGTATCTTAACAAACCCTCTAGTCCTATCTTCAAAATGAGTAATCTTCATATCATCAAAAGAAGCATTTTTTATATCATCAAATTCTACTATTCTATTCTTAGATTTCATATAATTATCTACAAGTTCTACGATTTTAAGTTTATTTCTCGTACCTACTAAAATATCTATATCTAAATCTATTAATTTATCTTTAAAATGTTCAGCACTACAACCACATACAACAATAACTGCATTATTATTAACTTTTCTTGCATGTCTTATCATCTTTCTTGACTTAGAATCAGCTTCATTAGTAACAGTACATGTATTAATAACTATAACATCACTATCTTCAATATTCTCACTAATTAAATAATTATGTTTTTCAAACTCTTCTTTTAAAGCTTCAGATTCATATGCATTAACTTTACAACCAAGTGTAATAAAAGCTACTTTCATAAATATATCCCCTTTCAAAAACATATGTATTATAACAAATATTATTAAAAACAAAAAGAAGTGATAATCACTTCTTTAAACTATTACATCCATTAGTAATATAATTATATAAAATATATATAAAATTAAGTATATATATACACATAAATAATGGTATATAATAAGTCATAAGAAAATATATGGCTTCAGAACTAGTAATTAAATATATTATATATAATATACCACCTACTCCTACAAATGGGCATGCCATATATAAAAGAGATGAGAATTTTTTATATCTTGAATAATATATTTTTTCAATATTCTTTATTGCCATTAAAGTAATTACTACATTAAAGAAAAAACCTAAATATATAATAAATTCATTTTCTATAGTTAATGGAAGAATATAAAGTACTATTTGACTAGCAATTATTATAAATAAATTTGTAATTAAACTTAAATACATATTTACCTCACTAAATTACTTTGTAATTGTTTTAATGCTTTTAAGAAATCTTCTTCAGATTCATAATTATTAAGACTTGCTTTTATTTCATTTGATTCAACTTTAGCTTCCCTTGCTTGTACTTCTGGTTCATTTTCTAAATCTATTTTCTTTACATCAACATTAGTATCATTTTTATATTCAGAATCATAATTAAATTCTTCATTCTTTCTTTTAATTAATTCATCATAACTAATAACAGCATTATCTTCTTGTTCTTGTTCATAACTTGTAAGCCTTACAATCGCAGGCTTATAATCTCTTTCAATATTTTGTGTAATTGCCTCTAAATCAACATGATTTTTCTTTTCTGTAGCCATTTTCTTCTCCTTTTTACCTAAATAGATATCTATATAAACGAATATAACAAGTAGTACTAGTATGCATAAAATAGACAACAAATCATATATATTCATACCATCACTTACTTTCCATCGCTTTATTATAACATAATTAATGTATAAGTAATGATATAAAACTCATTACATTATTCAAAGAATGCACAGAAGCATTCAAAATTAAATTATTATTCTTAACATAAACATATGCAAGAACCATACCTGCACTTATATAACTAATCGAACCAATTAATTCAGATAACTTAAATTCCTGTATTAGTGTATTAAGTACATATATATTACTTAATATTAAATAAGAAATAAGACAGGTGATTAATATTGCACACCCAACATAATATACTTTTAACTTTTTACTTATATTCATATTAACAATATAGTCTATCATTATACCCATAATAAGTATACTTATCAAAGTTAATATATGTTGGGATATATGTGCAATACCAAAGATTAATCCACTTATAGAAATAAATACCCCATTATTCTTAATTGACTCTCTAATAGATACTCTAAATACCATTTCTTCAATCAATGGTGCTATCACACAAGCATCTATAAATATAAGTCGTGGTGCACTTTTAAACATCTCTTCAATAGAAATTTGATTATCTATAGCTTGATATTCAATACCAAACATATTATAAATAAATACTACTAAATAACTAACAAAGAAATTAACTATTGAAAATAATATATAATATAGTAATATACTTTCTAATAACTTAAATATATTATTAATACTTACTTGATAATCTTTAAATATCTTTTTTCTAAATATAATACAAAATACTATAAAACTAATTAAATCAAGTAATAACTCTATTACTACAACATCATATGTATCACTAGAATTAATACTTAAATTAGTTATCTTATTTATTAATTTATAAGATATACTAGGAAGTATTAAATATATTAAAAGTATTAATATAGTCTTAATTGGTTTAATAAAATTATTAATTGTTTTACTCATAATACTCCTACTAAATAAATACCACAACATATATATAAAGCATATGCAATATATACTATCCATATATTATATGTAGCTTTATACATATATGTAAGTAATATTATTATAATAGATGGTATTAAAGACATAAAGAATGCATTTTCAAAAGAAGTATTTAAAGAAAGTCCATATAAGAACCCATAAATAATTCCTGAAAATAAAGATGCACTATTTATATTCTTAATAATATTTGAAAAACCAATTGGAAATATTACTACCAATAGGAATGGTTTTAATATGACATCTATAATTAAATTAAGTGCTGAAGTTAATATAAATGTTGTATTAAAATAATTAATAAAAGTATTACTAACAGGATGTCCTAGATATTCTAAGACTCTGTGACATAATAGATTTACAAATACAAGTAATACAAAAGCTCCGAGAGAAAACACGACATTAACAAGTTTACTCTTACCCATTTTATGATTAGAACTATTAATAGTTCCATGATATAAGAGATAAGATATAAAGCATATTAAAGCATATTTTACTGTATTCATAATAATATATGCATTACCACCAAAATTAAGACCTATTTTCCCTAAAACAAAGAAAAAATAATTATCTATAAAATAGTAGCATAGTATGGCAATTATTAGTTTAATAACACCCTGTAAGCTTTCTTTATTCATACCATCACCTATATTAACATTATATTATTAGACATTTTTGTAGACAATCAATTAACGTAAATAAAAAATTTAATTTACATTCTTTTACAAACATAAAAATACAACTTAAATTAAATAAGTTGTATTAATTTATATTAGAAATCTAATTTATCATCTTTAGATTCTATCTTCTTATTAGCATATTTAATAAAGTCTTTTAAAGACATTTCTTTTTGTTCTTCAACACCATACGCTCTTACATTAACAGATTTAGAATCTCTTTCTTTATCACCAATAACTAAAGTAATAGGTATCTTTTTAACTTGTACTTCACGCATTCTATAAGATAATTTTTCATCTGAATCATATAATTTATATCTTATCTTATTCTTATGTAATTCATCACATACTTTTTTAGCATAATCTAAATGATAATTATTGTTTACTGGTAATACTGCTACTTCAACTGGTGCAAGCCATAATGGTAAATGTCCCATAGTCTCTTCTAGGTAGAATGCTATAAATCTATCAAGTGAACCTAAAATAGCTCTATGAATTACTACTGGAGTTTTCTTTTCTCCATTTTCATCTATATAACTTAGATTAAATCTCTTAGGTAATAAGAAATCTAGTTGAATAGTTGATAAAGCAACTGGATTACCTACTGCTGGATGTATTAAAATATCAAGTTTAGGTCCATAAAATGCAGCTTCATCTTTTGCTTCAAAATAATCTACATTAATATCTTTCATGACATTTCTTAAGGCATTTTCAGCATTATCCCACATTTCATCATCATCAAAATACTTATTAGTCTTAGAATATTTATCTCTTAAAGATAATCTAAATTCACAATTTTTAACATCTATATGCATATCTTTATATACTTCAAGTATTAAATCAAGAACACCTTTAAATTCTTGTTCTACTTGATCAGGTCTACAGAAAATATGTGAATCATTTTGTGTAAATGATCGAGTTCTTTCAATACCTTTAACTGCACCTGCTGCTTCATATCTAAAATCATTAGCAATCTCAGCAATTCTTACAGGCATATCACGATATGAATGTAATTTAGACCCAAACATAACCATATGATGTGGGCAGTTCATTGGTCTTAAAACATAAGTTTCCCCATCAAGTTCCATTGCAGGGAACATATCGTCTTTATAATGATCCCAATGTCCTGATGTAACATATAATTCTTTTGAACCAATATCTGGAGTATGAACATGAACATAACCATGATCAAGTTCTTTTTCAGTTATATAATTTTGTAGTGTTCTCCATAAAGTATAACCATTAGGTAAATACATTGGAAGTCCTCTACCTACTAAATCAGATAACATATATATTTCTAGGTCTTTACCAATCTTACGATGATCTCTTTCTTTTGCTTCTTCAAGTTCTTTTAAATAAGCATCAAGTTCTTCTTTAGTTGGAAAACAAACACCATAGATACGTTGTAGCATCTTATTATTTGAATCTCCTTTCCAATAAGCACCAGAAAACTTAATTAACTTAAAGTACTTACATTCTTTAACAGAATCAACATGAGGACCACGACATAGGTCTGTATAATCACCTTGAGTATAAGTACTTATTACTTCATCTTTAGGCATATTATTAATTAAATCTATCTTATAAGGGTCATCTTTAAATTCTTTTAAAGCTTCTTCTCTGCTTACTTCATGTCTAACTATCTTTTTACCATCTTTTGCTATTTTCTTCATTTCTTTTTCAATAGCTTCGATATCACTATCAGTAATAACTTTATCTCCTAAGTCCATATCATAATAAAAACCACTTTCAATAACTGGACCAACCCAAAATTTAGCATTTGGATATAAATGTTTTACTGCTTGTGCCATCATATGTGCACATGAATGATTTAACTTATGTAAATATTCATCTTCTAAAAAATTTACCATATTTATCTCTTCTTTCTATTTCTACTTTTATTAGCTCTTTTATTTCTTCTTATTTGTTCTGCATCAGGAAGATTGATATTAACCATGTTATCAAATATATCATCATCTTTAAGTAATTCACTAGATATTTTATCACCACTAATTATAGATGGTCTTCTATAAGCAATTACTTGCATACCTCTACCCTTAAATCCTTTACTTTGAACTAATATTACTTCTCCACGATTAATCTGTTCTTGGGTTATTTCTTTAAACCCAACTCTTAATTCTTTTAAGATGTCAATAAACTCATCAGCATCATAATGGTTCATATTTTTTATTTTTTCTCTTAATTCTTCATATCCATCAACTGATTTAAATAAATCAGTATCGATATATGGATATACATAATTAACTAGAAAAAATTCCATTGAGACTGTTCTACCTGTTAATTTTTTATTTTTCATAAATCCCCCATAAACAAATAAAAAGGATGATACCTAAGGAGTCTATTACTAGACGGTACCATCCTTTTATTTTACTTAATTTAATAACGGCTCTTCACCGGAGTTTATTAACTCTCTTGGAAAGTAGTAACAAGTAAGTTCTTATATTAACATTTCAGCACATAGTTAACTCTCTAAATAAGAATATTTAAATGTCTTGTCTTTCTTCACTGATTTACATAGATTATAATTCTTTTATTTTATAAATGCAAATACTAATTATTTATTTTTGGTTTATCTACATATATATTTTTACTAATACTATTAGTATTACCATCATTATCAGTTAATATACATGTTATTTGATTATTACCTAATTCAAGTTCAGAAGTATTATTAATAATCTTATAATTACTAATACATTTAATATTCTTTATATTACCTAAATTAACATAACTAGGTACATAATACATATCTCCAATAGTTATATTATCTGGTATATTATCTAAATTGAATTCTTTATTTTCTTTATTCTTTTTACTAGTAGTACTTAAGTATTCTTTATCATTTGATAATATATTAATTTTCTTAGAAGACGTACTTGTATTTCCATCAAGTGCTGTGATAACACATGTTATATTATGTTCTCCCTCACTTAGTTCATTAGTATTATAAACTTTTGTATTATCATCTAAATTACAAGATACAAAACCTGTATCATGATTTCCATAGCTATAATAACTAGGTATTGAATAATTACTACCAACACTTACCTCATCAGGTATATTATCTAAACTAATAGATACACTAGTATTATCTTTAGAACCAATAGTAGAATAATTCATACTTATATAAACAGAATCTATATCAGTTATACTCTTAGTAACAATCTTATTATTTTCATATACTTTTTGATGCTTAATAGACATAGCATCTATTTTAGTATTTCCATATACACTTAATGTACCATCATAAGTTTTCCATTCACCATCATTAATACGATATAATTTTTCATCTGCAATCGTATCATAAACAATATTAATATTAGTCTTATCAGATACATTTACACTATAATTATCTGGTCTAATATCAACATAAAGTGAATTATCTGGTGTAATAATATATTCATTATTATTAAGTACATATTTAATTATTATATTATTAACATCACTATTTTTAATATATAAAGAATTAGTATAATACTCCCAATCATCACTCATTCTTGAATATGTATTATCTTTAATACGATACATATATTGAGTAGCATTACTTGGATAATTTAAATTAATATATGAATAATTATCTTCTACTTTATCATCAGTTTTACTAGGTATAACATTAATATTCTTATTTACTTCAATAGTATATCCATTATTACCTACTAAATCACAAGTTATTTTATGTTCACCTAATGGTAATTCTTTAGTATTTTCAATACTAATATTACTATCATAATAACAAATAGTAGTACCATTAGTATTACTAAATTTAGTAACTGTAGGTACATTTATATCATCTTGATAAGTTATTATACTAGGTATACTTTGTAAAGATATACTTGGTATAGTATCATCATTTATAACACTTGTAGATGATGATGTAGTAGTTCTTATACCTGTAGTTACTTTAAAAGAGGCAATAATACTATTATCTAAAGTATCACTTACTTTAACTTTAATATTATATGTTTTATTATTTTCTAGATTACTAAATATATAAGATTTATTACTTTCAATATATTCAGAATCGTCAATAGAATAATAATATTTACTAATACCACTTAAAGCATCACTGGCACTAACATTAACTTCGATACTCTTACTTGTAGTAATAGTATTAATAGAGCTTATTACAGGTGCTTCTGAATCTATTTGTACTTTTAATCTATTTGATAAATATGATTCATCATTATTTTCAGATACACCTTTAAACCAAACAAACCAAGAACCAGATAAACTTATTTTCACACTCTTAGTATATGTATCATGCCATTCACATTCATCACTATTTCTATTATTACTAATACAATATTTATAATAAGATACATTAGCATTATTAAATTCAGCATCATCAGAAACATATATGACTTTAGATAAACTATAGCCACTAGATGACTCTTCAATAGTTGGATACCCACCAAAAAATGGTGCAGATACTTTACTGTTAATATAATATATAAAAGCAAAGATAATTATAAGAAGAATAAATAAAGGATATAATTTAATTCTACTAGGATATATTTTTAATACTTCACCATCTTTGATAATATGACCTATCTTAGGTTCAGTTCTAGCAACACAATTCTTATCAATAAATAAAGTTATTACTTTTTTATCTTCGATATGATATTTAATCTTGTGTTCATCAAGTTCATCACCAGCAATATCAAGCTCTAGATTTCTAATATCTGGTACAATTTTTCCCTTTATTTCTTTTTCTTTCTTCATAATATATCTCCAAAATAATTATCTATATAATATTATTTTTATTAATTATAGTCAAATTAAAGACTAGCAATTTATGCTAGCCTATTAATGTTGTTATATCATGCCATGTAACAAGTAATATTAATATCATTAGTAATATAAAACCTACTGTATGGAAAGCATTTTCTACTTTTTCATTAACTCTATGTCCTGTTATTAATTCAATTAAAACAAATAATACATGTCCACCATCAAATGCAGGGAATGGTAAGATATTAATAACAGCAAGATTAATAGATAAATATGCAGTTAAATAAACAATATTAGCAAAACCAAATGCCGATGCTTGATCTACTATCTTATACATACCAACAGGTCCAGATAATGAATCAAGTCCAAGTTTACCAGTTACAAGTCCATATAAACATGCATACATAGTACGAATTAAACAAATAAATGTACTTCCAGCATAACTTAAAGCATCCTTTAATCCATGTTTAACTTCACTGCTTGCGGATATACCAATTAAATCACTAACTATATATTCACCTTCAGGTATATTATTATCACTTACTATTTTTTCTTCAGTATTTTCATCTGTTATTTTATAATAATTATCATTATAAATAAGATATTTACTAGGAGTTATTGTAGTAGTAAATTCAGAACCATCTTGTCTTTTAATCTTATAATCATATGAGCCTTTCTTTTGATTAATTGTTAAAGAAACAGCCATATCATTCCAAGTATATGTACGGTATCCTTCGATGCTTACTACACTATCACCTTCACGAACACCAGCTTCATACGCAGGTGAATCAGGAATAACACCAGTAATATAAGTAGATGTATCTCTTGAACCAGCACATAGTGAAATAAAGAACAAAAGAATTATCGCAAGTATAAGATTCATACATACACCTGCAACCAGTATTAATAATCTTTGATATTTAGGTTTATTACATAATTGCATATCTTTTGGTATAGTATCATCATCTTCATAAGATTCACCAGCAAGTTGATTATACCCACCAATTGGAAGTGCTCTTAGACTATATAATGTTGGATCTCCTTTTCTTCTAAAACTTAAGACAAGTGGACCCATACCAATCGCAAACTCATAAACATAAACATTAAACTTCTTAGCCATAATAAAATGACCAAATTCATGAACAAATATTAATACACTAAGCATCAATAAAAGTACAACTATATTCCAAATAATACTATGAGGGAAAAATACTAATACTACTATAATAAATATAATAATTAATATAAGCTCTATAAAACTACCAATAGTTGCTTTTTCATCAGAATGATCATCACTCTTTTTGACTTCTTTTTCTTCTATATTAATATCTATTTTACTATTTTTATTTTCTTTTTTTATTTCTTTCTTTTTTTCTTTAACATTCTTCTTTTTCTTATTAGGTATTTTTTCTTCAAAAGATACTTCTTTTACTTTTTCATCTTTCTTCATCAATAAACCTCCTTATAATAATCTAACCAAGATAACCGCAACAAGTATAACAAATGTAAGACTATCTACTCTATCAAGAATGCCACCATGTCCAGGTATTATATTAGAATAATCTTTAATATTATTTTCTCTTTTAATTAGACTAAAGAATAAATCTCCCATTTCACCAGCTATACTTAATACAATAGATACAATTATTAATAGAAATATATTACTACTACCAATAATATTAAAATAATATATTGTTCCTATTATCGTAGCTACTACTATACCTATTACAGATCCTTCAATTGTTTTCTTAGGACTTATCTTACTTAATTTATGTTTACCTAATAATTTACCACCAAGAAAAGCAAAAACATCTGTACATATAGATATTAATAATAAATATATATAAAACATTTTATTATATTTAAATACCATAATATTCATATTAGAACAAAGACCTATAAATAATGTTATAAAAGATAAATACATAGCTTCTTTTGCTCCATAATTTTTTTTATATAAGAATATACTAGGTAATAAAGTTAATACTAAACATAAAGCAAGTACATAATAATCTAAACTAAGAGATATAGATGAATAAGAATTAGATATACATATAATTACTTCACATATATAAGATATTATTTGCATAATCATAGGTATTTTTATATCTTTATTACAATTTATTAATTCTCTTAATGCAAGTATACCAAGTACTATTACTGAAAAAGTAAATAAATTATTTCCAATAACTAATACTGGTATTATTAAGATTAAGATTAAAATTGAACCAAGTAAACGATTTTTCATATATATTACTCCTTAATATCTTGAATAGAACCAAACACCCATTGATGGAAGTCCAACAAGTTTTCTTGGATCTATATAATGAGAAACAAATGAAGACCAAGCAACATAATCTCTTCCATACCAACCAGTTGCAAGTCCTAAATGTAAGTGTGCACCTGTTGAACAAGTATCCCATCCACCATTTGATTTCAAAGTAAATCCAGCACCACCTACAGCACCAATGACAGTATGATTAGTAACTTTCTGTCCTATACTAACATTAACTTGTGATAAATGATAGTAAAAACTTGTATATTTAATACCATTAATAGTATGGTAAATAAATACCATATTACCACCACAATTAGATTTATAAATTATTTTACCTACTACACCATTAGCAATTGAATAGACATTAGTACCCATTGAATTACCACCAATATCATCACCTGAATGGTATTCAACTTTACCACTAATTGGACTTACACGATAACTAAAATACGATGTAATAACACCTCTAGTTAATGGTCTTATAAATCTTGTATCACCCATTACACTCGCACATGAATCTAGTGAATCAGAATCTTTACAACCAAGACTAACATAATAATTAATTAAATTTTGTGTAGAACTTATCTGATCACTTATAGATGCAGCTTCTTCATCAAGTGAATCAATTTCATCACCTAAAGAATCAATAGATTCAGATAAACTATTAATATCACTTTCAAGTTGTACTTGTCTATTAGCAATATAAGATTTTAATTCATCATTTTTTTGTATTTTATTTTTATAATCATTAATCTTACCATTAATATATTCCATTATTTCATCAGATACAGCATATCTATATACTAAATCTTCATAAGATGTTGAATCAAAAATATATTCAAGATATAAATTATCACCAGAAGATAACTGATAAGCTTGCATTAATTTTTCAAGTTCTTCTTTACTATCTTCAATTTCTTTAGTAAGTTCAGCTGATTCATTTGTTGCATCAATAACTTTTTGTTGGTTATTAGTTATTTCATTTTGTTTATTAACTATACTTTGTTTATCAGAATTAATTTCTGATTGAGCATTTTGCTGTTTATTTTGATTAGATGAATATTGAGCCTTATAATTTGCAAGCTCAGTCTTTAACTCTCCTAAAGTTTTAGCATCTATAGTTAATGGTAATAATAGTATGCAAAATAATATTATATATTTACTTATATTATTCATTAGATCTTTAAATACCTCCTTACAGCATTCAAGGATCCAAACACACCAACTATTGCACCAACACATAATAAAACTAAGCTAGTTGTATAAACGACTTCATTTGGATTTACTAAAACAACAAGGGAACTAAATAAAGTACCACCTACATAATCATAAAAGAATTGATAACCAAATATAGTTATTAATATAGGTATAATTGAACCAATAACACCGAGAATTAAACCCTCAATAACAAATGGAAGTTTAATAACTGTATTAGAAGTACCAACAAGTCTCATAATACTTACTTCCTGTCTTCTTGAATATATAGTTAATTTAATAGTATTACCAATTAAAAAGAAAGTTACAAATATTAAAGCTACTACTACAGCATAAGATACTGTTCTGATAACATCAAACATAGATACTAACTTACTAACTAAAGATTCACCATATTTAACTTCAGAAACATGTTCAAACCCTTTAATAGTATTAGCAGTTTCATCAATTTTTTTAACATCATTTACTTTAACAACATAAGTACTCTTTAAAGGATTTTCATCTAAAGTATCTAAAACATTTTTCATACTTTCATCTTGAGATATTTCATTTTTAATATCATCTTTTGAATTAAATTCAACATTATTAGTATTAACATTATCAATAGACTTAATTTGTTCACCTAATGTTTCTATATCACTATCACTTGCATCTTTATCAATAAAAACAATAATAGTTAATACATCTTCGATATGTTGAGTTATAGCTTTTACATTAAAAGTAAAAAGGACTGCTATACCTACAATTAAAAGAGTAATTGCAGCACATGAAATAGAAGCAATACTTAAAGAAAAATTTCGAAATACACTATGAAATGCATCTTTAATACTTCTACCAATAATTCTAATTATCCTCATCTTCGATGTATTCTCCTTTCTCTTTATCTGATACTAATACGCCATCACGCATATATATGACTCTTCTCTTCATACGATTAACTATTTCTTTATCATGTGTAGCCATAATTATCGTAGAACCTAATTCTTTATTAATATTTTCAAGTACATCCATTATTTCTCTACTCATCTTAGGATCTAAATCACCAGTTGGTTCATCACAAATAATAAGTTTAGGCTTATTAACTATCGCTCTAGCTATACATACTCTTTGTTGTTGACCACCAGATAATTCATCTGGATAACTTCTAAGCTTATCTTTTAATCCAACCCATTCAACTGCAGCAAGTACTCTTTTTCTTATTTCTTTTGCTTCCATACCATATGATTCAAGAGGATATGCAATATTTTCATAAACAGTTAATTTAGGTAATAATCTAAAATCTTGAAATACTACACCAACTTTTCTTCTTAATTTATAAACATTACCATTTCTAAGTTTAGATACATTAACTCCACCAACCATAACCGTACCTTTAGTTACTTTTTCTTCACGATAAAGGACTTTAGTTAAAGTCGATTTACCTGAACCAGAACTACCAATTATAAAAACGAATTCACCACGATTAATACTTAAATTAACATCAGCAAGTGCAGTTACACCATTTTTATATACTTTATAAACATGCTTTAATTCAATAAATGCCATTTTCTAACCACCTTACCATTTTTCATTATAACATAATAAAATAATTATTCATATTTAATTATAATGTAAAAAGTAAATGACATTAAGAATTATCACTATTATTACTTATCTTTTTAACATCAGCATTACTAATAATCATAAATCTTTTAGTTATTTTATCGGTAGTAGTATGAATATCTTTAACTTCACTAGATACTGTATCAATAGATTTAGATAATTTATCCCATCTATCTTTATATCTAGCAAATTCAATACCTAATTTATTTAATTCTTCATGTATTATCTTACTATATTTATCTCTTTCAATATTTTTAAGTATCATAGCCATTGTGCTTAAAGTAGCCATTAAAGTAGTTGGTGAACATATCCAAACATGTTTAGAATAAGCATATCTTATTAAATCTTCATGATAAGCATTTAATTCTGCAAATATAGCTTCAGCAGGTACAAACATAATAGCTTGATTAGATGTTTCAGGTGGTAATATATATTTATCATGTATATCATCAATATGTTTTTTAACATCTATTTCAAATAACTTTTCATATTTAATTCTAATATTCTTATCAATAGATCTATCAGTCATTCTTTGATAATTTTCTAATGGAAATTTAGAATCAATACTAATATTCTTAATAGGTTCAGCACCATAAATAAAAGCATCTACTTGATAACCATTAGATAATTTATGTTGAATATCATAAACATCTCTTTTTTCACCAAAAATTGATGTTAATATATAATTTAAATTAACTTCACCAAAAGTACCTCTAGTCTTTTTATCAGTTAAGACACTTTGTAAATTAACAATATCTTTAGATAAACTATCAATATTCTTTTGTGCATCATCTATCTTAGTTAATCTTTCAAGAACACTATTAAAAGTCTTATTAGTACTTGCAAAAGATTTATCTAATCTATCATTAATAACACCATTTATTTCATATAACTTACTTTCCATCGAATCATTTAATTTATTAAAATCATCCATCAAACTCTTACTGAAATCATATTTAAAGTCACCTAAATCTTTAGTAATCTCTTTTTGATAATCACCTAAATATTTAATAATTTCACTATTATCATTCTTCTTAAATAAATTAATAATTAATAAAATAATAGTAATAATAAGTAATACAATAATAATATAATCTAACATAAGTTACACCTATCTTTCTTAAATAATTATACATAATATAAATAAATTAATAAACAAAAAAAGCAAACATTTATTTGCTTTTAATTTTCACTAAAGAAATCATCATAATATTCATCATCATTATCTTTCTTTGGTTTAATTACTTTAGCATCACTGTCTGCTTTAATAATATTACTAGGACTAACAACTGGTTTATTAACATTAGTACTATTAGCTTTAATTAAACTTTCAAAGTTATTAGTATTTTGATTACTTAGACTATTAGTATTATTACTTGGAGTATCATCAAGTACATCTAAGTCATCATCATCTTCATCTTTACTAGTTTCTTCTTTAATTGGTTTATTATCATTTTTAAATAAATCAGCAAAATTATTAGATTTATTCTCTTCAACAGTTTTAGTACCATCTTTACCTTTAACATAATCTTGATAATATGTCTTAGTAGGATCTTCAATACCAGAAAGTCTACTAGTATCAACATTATTATTAGTTAAATCTACATCACTAAGTTTATTTAAATTATCAGGTGTAACATGTATAGTAGGTTTCTTAGATTCATGGTGTTCATATAAATCTATATTATTATCAAAATTATTTGTAATTATTGGTTTATTATTAGTAGTTTTCTTTTCTTTTTTATCATCATCGAAACTTATCTTATTACCTGAAATACTATTAAAATCAATTAAATCTCCAGCATCAATATCATCATCTGGATTTTTATCATCTTCATTTGATTTATTATCTTTACTTGAAAAATTAACTTCTTTACTATCTTCTTTAGGAGTATTAAATGGATTTAAAGGAATATTTTTATTACCTATTCCATCAGTTTGTTCCTTTTTATCTTTCTTTTCTTCTTCTTCAAGTCTAGCAATTTCTTTATCAATATTTTTAATGACAGCATCTAAATTAAATGATGGTTTAGGTTTAGTAGGTTTATCTTTAATACCATTATAAAAATCATCAAAAGATGGAATATTTTTATTAAATGGATTACTAGAACTACTATTTAAATTATTCATACCACCAGATAAAATATCTGCAAAACTTGGTTTGTTTGATTCTACAAATGGTGATTGACTAAAACCACCTGTACCAGAGCCAAATCTACCACTACCAAATGGTGAATCATTCTTTCTAGAACGAGCACGAACATCAACAAATTTACGAATATCAAATAATTTAATATCTCTTGATTCTCTTGTTGGAAGTTCACATGGTGCTGTCCATTCTTTATCACCCCAGTCAACATTATAACTAGGTCTTAATTTAGTTCTAAATGGGAACATACGATTTCTAATAATAATTACTTCATTAGGTTGTAACTTTTGTAAATCAGATACAGTAATTAATGGAACAGAAGCAGTCTTATCATCTTTTTTACTCTTAACCTCACCACATAGTTTACTTATTTCTTCAAGTGCTGAAAGTTCTGTAGTAAGTAAGTACATTAAGTTAGCACAGTTTGATCTAATTGTTTGTGATTCTTCTTTACCATAAACTTCATCAAGCTGAGCATAGTTCTGTATGATAAATGTAAATCTAATTGCACGTGAACGAGCAGCAGTAACCATTGTTGTAATATCTTTAATCGCAGGCATATTAGCAAACTCATCAAGTAAGTAATTAGTTCTAACTGGAAGTTTACTACCTGGACTATTCTGAGCAACATCAATTAATGTTTCATAAGATTGTTTAATAAATATAGATGCAAGAGCATGATAAGTTGTCTTTTCATCCTGTACGATAATAAATACTGCAGTTTTTTGTTTACCAATGGATTCCATATCAAAATCAGAAAATGAAAGCATTTCTGCTAAATTCTTACGTGCAGCAAATATACGTATTTTTTGTCTAAATGTTGAAAGTATTGAACCCTTCGTATCAGATGGTGCTGTAATAGTATTATTTGCAAATACATAAGCTGGTGAACTCTCACCCTTCATCTTAAAATATTCTTTAATATATGTACTATTACCACCGAATTTATCTTCACCAACAGTAGTCATATAGTTAACTGATGAAATATTACACTCTTCCTCAGTAGCATCATCCATTAAACCTAATATATTACCAGCAAGATAATCGGCTGCTGAATCTTGCCAGAATGGATCGGCTTGACTATTTTTATCTTTCATAATATTAGATGCAACATCATCTACTAGTTCTTGTGCTTTATCAGTATTTCCAGCTTTATATAATCTGTATGGAATTGTTAAAGGATTCCATGAATTACCCTGTTGTGGATTACGGAAATTTAAAACAATAATATTATAACCTTTATGTTTTAAGAAAGTACCATGATTACGATATATTTCACCCTTAGGATCGGTAAATATCATAGATTCTCCTGCTTTTGCAAGAGAATAAGTCATTGGATCAATTACAGCTGTTGTTTTACCAGAACCAGTAACACCGACAACTAATGTGTGGTTTTCACTATTATCTACCCACATATTTTTACCATCATTAATAAATACGACACCACCAGCTGTAGCATCTTCATCTTGGACGCCAACCTTAACAATTTTAAATGCCTTCTTCATTTCTTTTTCTTCAAGCCATCTTGAATATCCATCTGATGCATGTTCACCAATTTTTAATCCAGGTCCACCAGAAACACGTTCAAAAATAGTTGATGATACACTAGCAAAAATAAATATTAATACGCCAAAAAATACAAGTAATGTTGCTGGTAAATACTTAAAAGAGAATCCTTCAATCGGATTTAAGCCATACAACTCACCATCGTTAATTACCGAAAACAAATTAAGAACAGCAATTGAACAAAAATATAATAAAACAATACAAAATAAAACAAATAAGGTAAAGTCTTTAGAAGTAACCTTAATCTTCAATTTAAGCTTCATTTGTCTTCCCCTTTTCTAAAAAACATTATAATATAAATATAATATTTTTACTATACAAACTTATTACCATTTTTAATCTTTATCCAAATAAAAACAATTAAAGAAATAACAATAATAAGTATTATAATTAATATTAAATAAAATTTATTAAAACTACTATCATCACCAAGTAGACCACTACCACTATTTTTATTCTTATCACTAATAATTGTCGTTGTTGTAGTTGTGCTTGTTGTAGTTTCTATTATTAAATTACCATTTTCATCTATTATTGCTCTTTGCTCTTCACTTGTATTTTCTTCACTTACTTTACTAGTAGTACTTGTAGTTACTGTCGTACTATTTGTACTTGAGTTATTATTACTTGAGCTATTACTACCTGAAATACTTGAACCATTACGTTCTTTAATAAAATCACTAGCAGAAATTGTTATTCTCAAACTACGATTATTATTATATTCATCACCAAATATACCACTAACTTTTAATTTACCAAACTTATCAGGATTACCATCAGTAAAAGTACATATTCCATAATAAAACTTAAGGTCACCTTTAGAAACTTCAGGAATAGATGCTCCAAAACTATTTTCTTTTCTTAATGTATAACTAACAAGACTATTACTACCATCATAAAAATATATATCTATTCTATCTATATTAAATCCAGAAGCACTCTGTAATATATTAGTTGAAACATTAACAGAATTATAATTATCAGCTTTAGCTGAAAAAGGTAGTGCGACAAAAAATAGCATAATAAATAATATAATTTTGTATTTATTCTTCATTCCCAGCATTATCCTCATTTCCAACATTAGCACCAACTGTCCAATCAATTTCATTTCCATAGTCATCTGTTCCAAGAGTTTCAGTTGAAAAATTTTTTAATGAAGAACTGATTTCATTATTTTTTCTTTTATTATTTCCATAAGCTAATGCAATAATTAAATAAATAGAAAAAATAATAACAATTATAATTAGAAATTTAATAATTCCTTTATTCATTTTTATCACTCCCGTAATTTTAATTAGAAAACTCCCAATAAGCATTGGCTTGTGTAGATAAATAAGAAACAGTATATTTCTTGCCAGATTTATCAGCATGTTTTGAATTTGGATCATTTAATACAACATATCCATCATCTGTTACACCAGTTAGTACAATAAAGTGACCATGACTTGTAAATTCACCAGCATGACAAGACATAATAACAGGATGTCCAGCTTTTAATGCACTTATAATTGACTCTGATGATATTTGTTTACATTTTAATCCATAATAACCTGCAACTGCAGACATTATTGACCAACTTTGACCAGCGCCGCCAACATAAAAATTATTATAATTACCAGTCTTATTTTCAATCATTTTAACTACATCTGAAGGATAAACCCATTTTGAACTATCAGTACCACCCTTTAAATAAGAAATAACCATTGCAAGTGAAGTTACTGAACATCCAGAAGAGCTTATAGTACCTCCACCAAATGCAACATTAGACCATGGTTGATTACCACTTTGAGAATAATAGACAACTGGATTATTTCCACCATTATTTGGAATTTTATAATTAGATGCAACAATACCTAAATCTTGAACAGTAGAAGAAGTAACATTATTAAATTCATCACTAAAATTTATATTGGCAGTAGCATAACTATCATTTAATCTATAATACTTAGTATAAATAGATGTTGCACTTTCAACAGCACCGTCGTTATTAGTAACATGAACCCATTTATCACTACCATTATAAATACCAAAAAAATCCGTACTAGTACTACAACTATCTATAACGCCAAAGTCACCCATTTTTAAATCTTGTTCAGTTACTTCAGTAAATAACGATGTATCACTGAATTTATCGCATCCAACAACTCCTGGATCATTTCCGGAAACACTCCATAAAAGATATCTAAGATATCCACTATATCCAATAGTTTTATTTTTTGATGGAGAAGAACTAGTAGGTTCTTTGCCACTTTCAAAAACAACTTTATTGGCAACTAATAAATAAGCACTTCCATAAACTTTAGAAGAAGTACTATCATCTGAAGTAACCATTTTTTCTATTTCATTATTATAATAACTATCATCATTATATAAATAATCATAATCACCAGAAGAAATGATACCATCAGCATCTTCACCACTATTAGTTAAATCATTGTAGAGTTGAATTACAGGTGCAAGTATTACAACAAATAATATCAAACCTATAAGTATTCCTCCAACAATTGGAAGTGCCGCAATAATAATTTTCCTAGCAATAGGATTTTTGAGAATATTAGAAATTTTAGCCTTTCCACTATCTGCTCCTGATTGTGTTTCTGTCTCATTTTTTTCTTCTTGTTTGTCTTTACCAAATAAATTTGAAGGACTTAAATTATTCTTTATTGAATTACCAATATTACTTAAAGAACTTTTAAGGCCTGTATTATTGAGATCATTATTCTCAGGCAATTCTCTTTCATCTGGCAATCCCTGACCATTACTTAATTCACCTGTTTCATCGTTAGAATTTGCTTTTGCATTTATTCTAGCAACATTTTTATTTCTAAAATTATCAGGTACTATCTTTTCACCATTCTTTTTAATATTTTTAGCTTCTTTTAAAGCACTTGCACCAGCACCAACTAAGCCACCTTTAGCATACCCAACAGCAATATTTTTAGCCGATTTTCCTAAATTTTTAGCGGCATCTACTCTTTGATTAATATCACTAGGCATATTACCAAATGCATCTTTTTCATTTATTTTTGTAGGATCAACTGGACCATTTATTTTATTTTTACCAATATCATTAATATTACTATCTTTTTTTTGATCAATATCTTTAATCGAAGGCTTATTATTACTAGTTAATTTATTAATATCATTATTAATATTATTTTGATTACTAGTATTATTAGTATCTACATTATTACTATTCATATTAAACCTTCTTTCTAATATATTTAATTCATAACCCTACCATTTATACAAACAGTATAATTATTTACCCCATCTTCATAAAATGAAAAACTATAATCATTACTATCTACTATTATAATTCTATCATCAGTTTTTGAATATCTATCAACAGTATAATTTAATACTGCACTTTTATCTAATTTACTTACTTTTTCATAAAAATTATTATAATCATTTTTATATCTATCACGTTTACAATCATCTGTTAATAAATCATATGCACTTTTTGGATCATTAAGTATTAAATTAACATAATTTTTATAATAAGAAGTATATACACTAGCTTCATCTACAGATATAACATTATATTCATTAACACCATATACTTTAGTAGTTATTTGTACAGGTCCTGAATTTTCATTATTATAAACAGGCTTTTCATAAGTTAATAAATATCTTGTTATCAATACTACTAATACTATTAATAGTATAAAAATTATATATCTAACTGTACGAGGATATTTTTTTAATATTTTCATTAACTACATTCACCTCGATATTCATCACTTGTAAGTATACTTATACTATAAGTAAAACTAATACTATCAAGTATTATATTATAATAACTATCACTTATCTTATCTCCAGTATTACTAGAAACAGTATTACCTTTTACATAATAACTAGTTAAATCTTTACTTATTTGTTTAGTACAGATAAGACCTGGTTGAAAACCAATATTTACTTCATGTTTAGGTAAATAATTATCAATATTACTTAAATTAATATTATTAGTATTTTTATAATCACTATTTAATATAATTAATACATTATTATAATCTTTAGAATTAATATATGAATAAAATTTTTCTACTAAAGATGTAACTGTATAATATCTATTATAATCTTTTACTTTAGTATATACATTACTATAATTTACTTCATTTTCTTTTTTTTCTTTATATACACTATAACTAAAAAATAATAAAAGTAATATAACAATTACACCTACAACAAACCAAATTCTAAGTACTTTTCTTTGATCATCACTTAAATTATCAAACATTTAATCACAACCTTATATTAACTAAATATGTTACCATTAATTGGATTCATTTTTTGGTCACATTGATATTGAGTATAGGCATCTTGATCTTCTTGAGTAGTTTTAACTGCTGGTTTACCATCACTACCTACACCACAAGACATTGTATGTGCTCCACTACTATTTTCATAATCACATACTTCTCCTACATAACTAGCACGAGAATCTGACAAATATTGTTTAATATATGGATAATATATACATCCACCAGCTGACCATGAACCCTTTGCCCAACAATTACCTATATATGCATATTTAGACATAGCATCACCAATAGTATTGTATTTATTTATTGTACTAGCAAGTGATTTGACGCCATCATCAACACCAGAAAAAGAATAACATGCACTAGCACCACCAGTATTAGTACAATTAATTCCCCAATAATTATGCGTGTTTCCACCTGGACTATTACCTTCAACAATCGCTCTTGTAATAACAAATTCAGGATTAACATCATATTTCTTAGCACTATCATAATAAGCTCCTGCATTAGAACAAATATAACTAGCAAGCTTACCTGATGTTTGACTACTATTACAATAACTATTTACCTTTGATACATATTCTTCTTTTGTTAAACTAGTTCCAGAAAATTTTGTTGATTTCCCACTAAGACCAGAAAATAAATATGAACTTTGTGGTCTTAAACTTGTACTTTCTTTTGATTCTTCCCATTTTCCAGCACCAGTAGATTGAAGTGGATCAATAGCATTATCAACACTATTACTACCTATCCTAATTTCATAATGTAAACATGGTTCTAATACTTTACCAGTTGCTCCAAGTTTACCTAAGAGTTCACCCTGTACGACTTGAGCACCAGGTATTATTGCATCATCAATACTTGCAAGATGTGCATATATTACATAATCACCATTATCTGTTTGAACAACTACCTCATTACCATATCCTTCATTACATTCATAATCAGATACTGTACAATCATTCTTTATTGAAATAACTGTACCTTTATAAACATTAATTACATTAGTAACACCATCTTCACCAGAAATATCTATTCCATAGTGCATCTCTTTCTTTTGATCAATAGGATCATAAGTTTCACCAAATCTACGAATTACAGCATCTGGTGTTTTCGTAGGTGTCCCATCAGCATAGGTAATACCATTTTCTTCTCTTGTTTCATTACTACCAATTGGCCAGTAATAATAACTACGATAATTAGTATCTTGAGTTTCTACACTTGTATAATCCGCAGTACCATGACCATCATAACTGACTGCAACACCATAATTATTTAAATAATCAATAATATCATATATTATATCTAGTCTATCTTTTTCTAAGTCTTCTTCATAGTTTTGATAACCATCTGTTCCTACTTTTGCTTCAAGTGAATTATTACAAACATCACTAGTTAAGCAATCAACATTTTCAGGCTTTAATATATTATCTGTATAATAACTTTGAAGTTGAGCTTTATTATCAAAATATTTAGAAGTTTTCAAAAAATCAAAATACTTATCAGTACTTACAGATTGATCAACATCACCATTACTAGATAAATATGTATAATATCCGCCTTGTGATACACAGTTATCATAATATGGATCATCAAACTCTTCATCATAAAATTTAGCATTTATCTTACGCTTACTGTCATGCAAAAGTCTTCCAGTATGATAATATGTAAATCCTAATTCATAACCGCCATTTCCTTCCAACTCTTGTGCACAAAATTTACTATAAGAAAACTTAAGATTATTTGCATCATTAAAAAATATATCAATGTCTCTAATTACTGTACCAAATCCTGTTAACTGATCTTCCGCAATATATACATCAGTTTCATAAGAACCCTCAGGACATGTTGTCTCAGTACTACCATCATCTTTAGTAATAGTTACTTTATTTAATTTTTTATAACAATGAGTCCTATAAGCTATCATATTTTTAAGTAATGTTTTTAAAGTATTTCTTTCATTATCATAATAATCAGCTAATGTATTTGCGGTATCAGAATCACTTCTTTTAATA
Organism: uncultured bacterium; assembly: GCA_900314465.1. Classification (GTDB taxonomy): domain Bacteria; phylum Bacillota_I; class Bacilli_A; order RF39; family UBA660; genus UBA6985. The sequence goes on from OMVK01000006.1 coordinate 62,764, forward strand.
TCAGCATAATCATTTAATTCAACATCTGCATCAGGAATAACTGTTTCACCATTTTCATCCTTTTGTGAATTAATCGAATCACCATTTACAACCACATAACTAGGTTCATAATAATTATTAACATCTTTATCACTAACGGGTGCATCATCAGAAACTTTATCATTTGCATACATTGGATCAAGCATATAAAATACTGTACCAATTATAATATTATCATTAATATGATACCCATCAGCTTCGTATTCAGCAAGCATCTTATAAAGAGATACATAAAAGTTTTTTTGTGCTTTTAATGTGACTTCATCACACCCATCAGTTTCTCCTTCTTTTTTACATGTATCATTCCAATAATTAATATTCTTTTTATAAAATTCATCCCAATTAAAATCAGTATAATCAAAATAAGAAGCCTTTACTGGAAAAGAAATAACTAATATAAGCACAAAAACAAGAATCATTATTATATGACTCTTGTTCTTTAACATTTTATTATTTAAGTTCTTATATTTAAACATATAATCACTCCTTAATTTTACAATCCTCCACCAGAACCAAATGAATCAAGTTCATCTTGAGTAAGAGTTACATATATTTGCATACGTTTAGAACCACAAACAAATAAACCTTCACCCTGCTGATAAGATTTAATGGCTTCTTTTTCTGAATCATTTAAATCTATTAACTTACCTAAATCTTCGACAGCTTGTTTTTTAAGACCCATTACTAAATAATATGAAGCATTATCAAATATTGCTTTACCATGAGTAATAATGTTTTCTTGAGCAAAATCTGTAGGTTGCTGTGTAATAATAATAGTACCAGTATTATACTTACGTGCTCTTCTTTGCATGTTAGCTAAATATTCTGCACCAAGAGCATTACCACTAGATAATAGTACATGCGCTTCATCAACCATCATTATTGTATTCTTAGTCTTATCAAGACATAAACTCCAAGCATACTTTAATATATTAAAGAATAATGCATTACGAATATTAGCATCAGAATTCATTACTTCTTTTATATTAAATACAATAAAATTAGTATTTGAATTAATTGTTGTATGACCATTAAAATAATATCTTAATTCATTTACAAATGGTCTAATTCTAAGTTCAAGTCTTTCAAGTACATCTTTTTCTCTAGTAGCTTCAGGCATAGATATTAATTTACCTCTAACAGTTTCATAGACATTATCAAATGTAGGAAATTTATCAGAAGTAAAATTAGAAAAATCAGTATTAAAATCTATTCCAAATCTACGATATGTTTCTTGTGTTACATTAGAAAACATTTCAAGTACATCATCTTCAATATCTGGAGAATAATATCTCATAAATGCTTTTAGTGATTGAAGTGTTCTTGTTAAAACAGTATAACCAGCACCATTTCTAAGTTCATCTTCATCATAATCAGATACAACCTCAAATGGATTAATCATACCATAAGCTCCACCCTTACCTAAATCGACAAATGAGCCACCATAATTTTTAGCAATATGTTCAAGTTCACCTTCAGGGTCAATACATACTATTTGTGTATGATTTCTAATATGTCCTCTAAGTAATAACTTAGCAGCAGTTGATTTACCAGAACCAGATGTACCTAAAATAATCATGTTAGCATTATTTCTATTAGTTTCTTTTCTTATTTGATATAAAAATTGATTAAATAGAATAACACCACCAGATCTATCAATACCAAATAAAGTAGCAGCTCCTGGGTCTTTAACAGAATCAAAGACAAATGGATACATAGCAGCAATAGTTGGTGTTGGTATAGGTATACCTATACGATCTTCAACATCTTGTTTAGGAAATAATGGTATCATACTCTTTAATACTTTTTCTTGATCAAACATTAAAGGTATACATTTCATATTTAAACTAACTAAATAATTTTTAACTTGCATCTTACGTGTATCAAGTTCATCTTGAGTATCTGCAGTAATCATAATATGACATTGAAAATCATAAACTTTTGATTGAGTAGCTGCAAGCATTTGTACAAATGACTCCATAGACTCATAATTAAGTCTAATCTTCTCTTTTAATGTGTTATCACGTTCTTTTTCATATTCTTCTCTTAATTCAGCTATTTCTCTATTAATAGTTGTATACATAGTATCCCAATCAATCGGAATATGTTTAATAACCATTTTAACGCCAGGAATAGATGTAATATTACTTAAAAAACCAGGATAAATATATTGTGGGTATTGGATAACTGTCATAATTGTTGCATATTTATCACCAATCATAAATTGATTGATTTTAAAACTTAAACCTTTTGGTGCAATTTCACTTTTTAACTTTTGTCTAGCCATTAGTCATCACACTCCCATATTCAAACTTCATACTATCATTAAAGAAACTATCAAGAATACCCCTTAAATCATCATCTGATGTCTGTCTTGAATTTAAACCAGCCTGTGCCAAATTAGATATTAAATTATGAATCTTCTTTTGAATAATTTCTGTATTTTTAACAGGTTCTTTAAATAATATATAATACTCAGTATCAACTGCATTAATTGCAGGGCCATCAAAATCATCACACTTTTGAATATCTTCAAGAATTAACTTACGTATATTAAGATTTTCTTCTTTATTATACATTATTTCAAGTTCAGACCTATATAAACTAATATCTACTGGTCTATCACAGCATATAAGCCAAAATTCATAATCAATAGTATTATATAAATCTCTTAATCCATATATTACATTAGATTGAGTTTGAACATCACTTATAAATATATTCTTAGGTTCAATTTTTACTCCAGTAACATAATAATTACCAGATAAAACAGAACCCTTAGTTTCCATCATACCATTCTTTATATCAATTAATGGTAACCAATCTTCAGTACTTACAAATCCTTGATCACTTTTTTTCTTGTCCATTTTCTGATTTACTTGTGGCATCATCTTCTGATTCATAAATACACCATCCTCTCCATCTATAATTTCTTGGTTTAGTTAAATAAGAATAAACATTTGCAGTAAACGTCCATATATTATGTTGATTAGGAACAGGTACTACCATAATAACCGTAGTTAATAAAGGTAATACATCAATTCCTACATCAACAAGATCTTGTGGATTATTTATAATTATGAGAAGAACAGTAAAAATCAAACCAGTAATAAATATAGCTAAATCAACCTTAGTAAACATACCAAGTATAAGCATACTTCGCTTAGAATTACTTGGTATTAAAAATGTATCATTCATAACTTAACACCTTTCTATTCTTATCTATTTTTTCCCACCTGAATTTGTACCACTTGGTTTCGAACCACCAGCCTGCTTTCTTGCACCCTCATATGATGCATCAGCCTGTGCTTTTCTAAGTTCTCTTCCTCTACCATTTTCAATAAAGTTTTCTGTTATAACATTTTGATTAATTGCTTCTTTTCTATCACTAGTTAAACTACTATAAGTTAAATCTTGATTTGCTTTTTCTGTTTTATCACCTTTAGATATAACATTTCCATTTGTATCATATAAATCAACATAATTTCCAAGAGGATCAACATGATCAAATGCACCATCTTTATAACTCTTTCTAATGGTATTTACATCACTAATAATAGAATTAACATTATCGGTTACATCAGAACCTCTAGCATTTACATCAAAATTAAATCCATCTTTTGATTGTATTTGTGTAGAGCCAACAGTCTTCGTTTGTCCAGCAAGTAGCCCATCAGCAACTATACCCGTAGCTTTGTTTCTAAATGCCTCTTGTGCACGACGCATTGTACTCAAATTTTGGGACATTTCATTTCTTTTTGCATCCTGCAATGAAGCAATCTTTTTAGATATTTCTGTTTGCTTTCTTTTTTCAAAAGCTTCAGGTGATTCGCCAGGATTTTGATGTAAATTTAAGCTTTCAGCTGTAATACCATCACCTGCATGTTCAACAGATGAATCAATAGAATTAGCATATGTTTCAATAAAATCCGTCATTTCAGCATCATTTTTACCATTTAACTTAGTTTCAAATCCATTTCCAGTGAAGTTTGCTGTAATATCAGAATTGCGTTTCTTATAAATTTTTTCAGCTTGTGCTTTAATATTATCAATACTAGTTTTAGCAGCATCCAAAGACTTTTTTCTATCATCCAACCTAATATCTTTACGTTGTTTATCAAATCTTGCATTTATAGCATTTGCTCTATCAGATAAACCAAAAGCTTTTCTTGCAGTATCAGCAGCTCTTCCACCAAATGTTGAACCGTCTCTTATTGCATCATACTCAGTAGATAAAACCTCATTACCTTTTTCATTGCCATAACGGGCACCAGCATAAAAACCTCTAGCACCTTGAACTATGCCACGACCAATTTTTCTAGCCTTATTTCCAGTTCCGGCATTAGGATTATTTTTAACTGCATATGCTGCATTTCTAAATGCACCTATTGCATGATTGGACGTAGTTTGAAATCCTTTTCCAAATGTTTGAGCACCACTTCTAACAGTTTTAGCTGTAGCAAATGGATTGAAGTTAAGTCCAGCCAAGAATCCGCCGGTAAATATTGCTTTAAACATTGCAATTGCACCTTTAGCAAACATTAATAAGCCTATTATCAAAATAATGGTAATAATACATGTATATGTAGCATCAACATCTTGTCCAGCATTTTTAACAGAATCAACTATTGCACTTAAAAACTCAGGAACCAAGCCACACATTAGTACAATAAACGCAAGTATAGCAATTCTTCCAAATAAATCAGCATAAGTTTTTCCAACCTCTTTAATCCAATTATTAAACCAAGTTTTATTAACCATTCTCATTAAAATTGGTATTGGAGCAATAATTTCAAGAACTCCAAGTTTTATAGCACGTGTTGCAACATCTATTGCATATGCACATATTAAGAAAATAACAAATCCACCAACCAAACTACATAAAACCCACATATAATCATTTCCGCCATTTTCACCAATTTGTTTACGAATATCACCATTGGTAGTAATCTTCCAAATAGCGGTAGCAGAAGGTTGATTAGTTTTCCAGCCGTCTAAAGCTGTAACCCAATTACTACAGTTATCATAACTAGACTCATTTTCTCCACCATTTTTTCCATTACATACATCACTTTTAGCACCAGTAGAATCATAAAAGTCTCCATAACTCATTCCTTTAGGATGATATAAACTAGTAAGAACAATACCAGATAAATCATCAGCCGAAGTAGTATTATCACTTGTCCCAAGAACAATATTATATATTGTATTATCTTCAACTATATGTGCTTGTACAACAGACATATAATGGAATATAAGTGGTGCAATAATAACACCAACTATTGAAATAACAATGTCTTTAACAAGTGTACTAGTTTTTTTGCCAGAATCACCATCAGGATTAATAATTAATAATAATAGTTGATAAGATACTACAAAAACAGTAACAATACCTACTATTTGATAAATTCTAGATGTAAATGTCTGATAAATATTATATCCAGATGATGTACTAAATAAATCAATTCTACATATATAAGTAAAAAGCCTATATGCCATAGACAAAAGCATATATATAATACTATCAATTCCGCTTATAAGAATACTAGCTAATGCACTACCAACAGCACTTAGTCCAAAACTTAGCATATAATCACCTCAAGTTACATAATTCTATTAAAAATACACTACATAAATTATAATTCATTTAATAGAATCATACAATGATTATTTAGCATTATCATAGCTTAATTTATACTCAATATCAGTCTTATTACTAATATCAATATTAGTATTTAATGTTAAATTAATACTCTCATCTTTATTTAATACTCTATTAATATATATTTTATATTTAGAAATTATATTATTATTATTTTTAAAAGTTAAAGTAACATAATTAATATAATTATTATCTATATTAGATGTAAGAACACTATTATATA
>OMVK01000021.1 GCA_900314465.1 uncultured bacterium
ATTAATAGTATGCTTATTAGTAGAATGTTTAATGTTAAGAGTAAATTACAGGATACTGATGAATTTCAAAAGGCAAATATCATTCCTAAAACTATTCGAATTGAAGAAAATGGTAGAATTAAGGAGTCTATTTCGTTTCCTGCATTCAAATTTACTGATATAGTAGAACAAAATTGGGAAGATTGTGATTTGAAAGAACAATTAGAAACAACTAAATATATGTTCTTTGTATTTAAGAAAGAAAAAGGAGAATATATATTTAAAGGAATCAAATTATGGAATATGCCAGAAACTGACATTGAAATACCAGTAATGGAAATGTGGAAGAAAACTTATAATGCGATTAGAACAGGAAATATTGTTAAATCAATTACAAATGGCATAAGGAAAACTAATTTTCCGGGAATGAGTGAAAATAATGTATGTCACGTTAGACCTCATGGAAGAAATGCTAAAGATGTTAATAAACTACCAGTAGCTGATAAACTAACAGGAGCAACAGAATATACAAAACATTGCTTTTGGATAAATAATACATATATTAAAGAAATATTTAAAGAATTTAACTAATAATAGGATCTTGCTTATATAACCAATCTTTGTTATAATTAAAACGACAAAGAAAATATAGGATATGCTAGAAATTTGTGCACATTTTGTGCACATTAGATGAATATTTTATATAAAAAATGACAAAAATAGTACTTAAAATATAAAATGTTACCTGTCCACAAACCTTTGAAAATAAAGGAAATACGCATAATATTATAAGTATGGATAATATACTAATTTGGCCCGCATGTGGAAGTGGTAAGAAATACAAACAATGTTGTGGTAAATAACTCGTAAAGCCCCATAAATAAAGGAACTATGGGCTATTTAATTTAAAATAGTTTTAATTTTTTGTAATAATAGACTCTACACACGTTTTATATACGCATATAAAACGTATGTAACAAGTACTTTTCTAAATATGAAGCCTTTATTTATATGATTTTGTGAAGAAAATGATCACAGCAACCATGGGTTGTCACAAAAGTTATAAAACTTTATGTTATAATAAATATACTAGAAGGTGAATATATGAAAAAAAATAATATATATAAAATTTTATTAACTATTTTCACTTGTTTAATGATCTTAGCATTAATAATTTTATTTTCTTGGTATAAAGAGAATAAGAAAAACCAAGAAATTGTTGATAATGTAAAAAAATACATAAATATAAATAACGATGAAAATAATGAAGAGAAGGAAGATAAAAATAACGAAGAAAAAAAATACCTAGATAAAAAAATACTAGAGGAAAACCAGTATACTGTTGGATGGATAAAAATTGAAGGGACAAAAATTGATTATCCTGTTGTTAAATATACTGATAACGAATATTATTTAAAACATGACTTTAATAATAATTTAAATAGTGCGGGCTGGATTTTTATGGATTATAAAAATAATTTTAATGATCAAAATATTGTATTATATGGTCATCATCGAAAAGATGGCTCAATGTTTGGCTCATTGAAAATGTTATTTGATGATGAATTTTATAAAGATCATAAAAATGAAATCTTATTTATAAAAGAAAATGAAATAATAAGATATAGTATATTTTCTGTTTATAAAGTTGTTAATACAGATTCATATAATTCTACTAATTTTGTTTCTTTGGAAGAAATGGTTGAAGAATTTAAAAATAGGAGTAGTATTCATTTTGATTTTGACGTATTAGATGTTTCTCAAATAATAACACTATCAACATGTGATTACAATAACTCATATAGATTAGTAGTTCACGGATACAAAAAGCTTTCATAATTATTTATTTTGTGATACAATATCTGTATATAGTAGGATACTATATGAAATTATGTAGATATTATATGGAGGTGGTTCAAGATTACTAGTAAAAAGAGATTGTTTTTACTAGGTTCAGTATTGTTTTTAATCATGTTTATCTCTGGAATATACTCCTTAACAGACGAAATGAACAAAGCAGAAAGCGGTTTATCTACAAGTGCAGTAGATATTGAGATTAAAGAATATAATCAAAACAATGAACCATTTCAAGATTATGGAAAAGTATTGATGCCTGGAGATGAAATAATACTTATACCAAGGGTAAATAATCTCGGGATTGAATGCTATTTAAGAGCAAAGATAACTTATACTATTAGGGATGAATCTTTTAATGTAGAAGATTACATCGATGGTAATTATTCTTCTTGGACTAAGAGAGGAGAATATTACTATTATGATGGAGTTTTTGATAAAGAAGCTTCTGTTGATTTATTCAATAAAGTAACAATCCCAAATCTATCAAACGATTACTATGGAAGTATAGTTATTGTTCATTTTGTTGTTGAGGCAATTCAAGCTAAGAACTTCGATGGTAATTGGGAAGAAGTTGAAATTAAAGAAAGTGTTGATAGAACATACGATATTGATTATGATGGAGAGTCATCAATTATATATGAAAATAATGCTCATAGTCATATTACATTAGATGATCATTTCTTTGATAATCTTGGAAACTTACTTCCAGGAGATAGTATTAGTGAAGAAATTAATATATTAAATAACACATATGATAAAAATGAATATTTTTTGGCTATTGATTATAATTATTTATCTGATGAAGAAAAAGCACTACTTCGTAGTATTAAATTAAAAATAAGAAATAGTAATGGAGAAGAGCTTATCTCCAGTAATCTAGAAGATAAGACAAGACATAGTCTAGGAATCTATCCAAAAGGTAGAGGAGATAGACTAACAATTGAGTTATCTTTACCAGTAGAAATTGATAACGACTATAGTAAGTTATTTACTAAAATAACGTGGAGGTTCTCATATGATGTAATAAGTCACGGGAATTCACAACAAAATCCTAAAACAGGAGATTTAAAATTTGACTTGTCTATAGCATTATTTATAGTTTCAGCAATAGGATTCTTAGTTGTTCTATTTGCTTGGAAAATAAATAGTGATGATATAGAAAAAAATAAGAAAGAAGGAAAAAAATTATGAACAAAAAGAAAACAATTTTAGCAGCAGTTGTACTATTACTTGTATTTGTAGTAGGAGGAGCAATTGCATATTTTACAGATACTGATACTAAAACAAACACATTTACTATTGGTAATGTAGACATTACTTTAACAGAGCCAGCATGGACAGAATTAAATTCTACAACAGATGCAAACAATAATAATATTCCAGATGCAGCAGAAGACATGATGCCTGGAGAAACAGTTGCGAAAGACCCAACAATTAACAATGTTTCAACAAAAAATCCAGCATATGTATTTATGAAAGTAGAAATACCTTGCTCTAAAACAGTTACAATTACAGGAGCAACTCCAACAACATTAAATCCAACTGAATTATTCACATATACTCCAGATGCAGCATGGACTGAATTATCTAATGAAGCTGTTGCTTGTACAGATAGTGGAACTGCAACTCATGTATATTATTATGGAACAAGTAGTAGTTTAACTCCGTTAGCAAAAGCAGCTAATGATAGTACTCCAACTTCAACACCAGCATTATTTACTCAAGTTACTTTATTAGGAACTTTAATACCAGATCAAATTCCTGCAACACCTGCAGATAAGAATATTGTTGTTACAGCTTATGGTATTCAAACTGAAGGTTTAGCAAGTACTACTCCAGCTGATGTTTGGGGATATTTAAATAACTAATATAAAATATGA
>OMVK01000007.1 GCA_900314465.1 uncultured bacterium
ATACATTTAATAAGTAACAATAATGTAAGTATAAAGCATATATTCCTTTTGTTTTTTCGTGTTTGTAATTATAATCTCTATAATATTTATTATTAGAAAACTCATTCAAGAATGGAACTCTTGGAATAAATTCAGCTTTTATTCTTTCAGTTATTCTTTCATCTGTATAATCATCTCCATAATTTTTAACTCTTATACTTTTTTTATAAGGTTCTCTTCTTATGGTTAAGACATTGTATCTGTATTTTACTTCATAACCCATAGCATTTAATAACTTTTCAAAATCGATATAAGAATTAGCCATTCCAATTGCTCTATCTATATCTTTTTTAGCAGTTGAATAGTAATTATCATTTTTTAAATTTTTAACTTGATAATTTGAATAGTTTACTTTAAACTTCTTTATCTCTTTTTGTTTAATAACACTAAGGCCATATTCTTCACATAATGAATCAGATAAATGTCTTAGTTCTGCATAGGTATCTCTTTTATCATAATACTTTTTACCATCTTTAAATGAAACAGAATTAATAACAAAATGGTTATGAAGATGATTTCTATTTAAGTGTGTAGATACTACAACTTCAAATCTATCTCCCCACATTTCTTCAGCAAGTTTTACTCCAATCTCATGACATATTTGAGGAGTTACTTCTCCAGGTGCAAAAGATTGAAAAGCATGAAATGCTAATATACCTCCAGTTTTATGATAATGCTGTTTAGTCATTAGCATTTCTTTATATGCTGTTTCAGGTAAACAATTAATTCCAGTTACATATAATTGCTTTTCAGTTTTATAATCAGCTTCAATATAATCTAATACATTATGCAAGTCTTTATAATTATTCCCATCTGTTTTATCTTCAGATGTTGTATATTTAAGAACATGATCTAATCTATTATCTACTTTCCATATTTCAGTTACAGCCATATAATCACCTATTTTTTATTTAAGAATCTACTTTTAACTTCTAACATAAATTCATTAAACTTATCTGCTTCTTTCTGATAATATTCTTTATTAATATCTCCAGTTGAATTAGCAACTCTTGCTATCTGATTCATATTAACTCCAATTGGTCTTAATACTTTCATAAACTCATAAAGTTCTTCTCCTGGTTTTTCTTTTAGTTCAGTTCCATGTATGAGTGATCTTATAAATTCTGATTTATTTAATCCAGCTTTATCTGCTTTAGATTGTAACAAACATTTTTCTTCATACGTTACATAGAATTGTTCTTTAAGTCCACTACTCCTCATGTGCTATCTCATTTAGTTTATTTATTTGAAGACAACACATTACAGTTATACCTGATAGACCTCCAATCATTAAACCAAGTATAAAAAATAATAGTTCTTTCATAACTTCTCCTTTCCTCCAAATTAAGGGTTTGGGATTATCCCACATTTTTATTTTGAATTTACTCTTGGGAGTACAAATTCAGTGCTTGCTAGTCCAAGAAAACTAATCTAGTTCTGCATTACAATAAGGACAATAATAATAGTTTTCTTGTTCATCTTCTGATAAAATGCTCTTAATATTTAGATTTAATTCATCACCAGTTTCTAGTTCAAATTCATCAATATTAAATGAAAAATTCTCTAATATTTTTATTAATAAATCATAATCATTTGCTACTAAAGAAACACAATTATCACTTATTTTTTTAATAGATATTGAATAATCTTTTGGTACATCCATATAAATAGTTTTTACATTTTTATTTAATTCATTCAAATCTATTCCTAAAATATTAGCTATTTTCATTAAAGTTTCTATCTTATGTGTTTTAGTATTTCCATTTTCTAAATCACAAATTGTAGTATGAGAAATATTAGTAAGTCTTGCTAATTCTCTAATTGAAATTCCCTTTTCATTTCTTTTATTTCTAATTATTGTTCCTATATAATTATCATTTTTCATATTCATTCCTTCTTTCATAATTTATTTTTTTTATTCCTTTTATATGACATAAATAGTCATTAAAATCTTTTCCATATTTAGGTGGATCATCTATAATTTCATATCTATTTCCAGCAGCATTTTTTAGTCCAACTGTAGCCAATCTACCTGCTTGATCATTATCTAAATGTAAATATATTTTCTTAATATTTGATTTGTTATATAAAAACAATGCCAAAGCTATTGGCATTTTACTATCAGATATATTTTTAGAAGGTTGATAAACTCCTGCTAAAGATAATAAGTTTTCATCGTGATAATCAATATTATTTTGTTTTAAAATTGTTGCATAAGATAATAAATCTATAGCACTTTCAAATAAATGTACTGAATCACTACTATTATTTATTGATTCTAACTTAAAAGAAAATGCTTTATTAGATCCATAACAATCATGCATATATCTACTTGAATTAGTTCCTCTTACACATGCGAATTTAGGATTATATTTATTATCAAATCCTACAAAAACTACATTGTGATTATCTTTTGATTCATATATTAAATCTTTATTTATACATTCATTTATAATATCTTCATCTATACCTCTAGATTTTAAATAAGATATAACTTTATCATTATTTGTATTTCTTTCAGGTAGTTGTAATTCAATATTTTCTTCTTTTTTGATTTCATATTGATACTTAACTTTTTCATTCGAATATCCAAGTACTTCAGCCATAGCAGCAGTAAATGAATAATCTTGAACCTGTATTAAATAATCCAAAGCTGATTTACCACCTATTCCTTTTGAAAACCAGTACCACATTCCATTAGATATTTTTAAACTATCATGCTCTCTAGTAGCATATGTTCCTCTGCTAATATGTACTAGTTCATCAGGATTTTTTTGACTTAAATAAGAATATAAATCAAGTTCTTTTGCTTTATTTATTTCTTCTTTTGAATAATAAGCCATTTTTATTTCCTTTCTATAGACGAAGAAAAAGAAGTGATTTTTTATTATCACTTCTTATCTTCTATTAAGTTCATTCGTTTCAAATAATAATATAAATTACTACCACCTAAGTAAAAGAGATTTTCTAATTCTATATCTCTTTGACTAAAATATAATGATTTTAATTCAATTAATGCTTTAACATCATCAATAGAAATCTCTGTAACTATTTCATCTTCTAAAACATGTCTTAGGTTAGGATGATTATCAAGTAATGACTCTATTTTTTTGGTTAATGAATTATATTCTTTATTTTCTTTACCCATTTTCCATATTGTATTTTCAATATAAGACCATAGACTATCATCAGTTGTTTCGAAGTATGAATCTAATTTTTCCACCTAATTATCACCTCGTAATAATTTTATATTTATTATTATTAATCAACAAATGTGCGATTTCTATCTTTCTACATCTTGTTCTTTATCTTGATTTTGTTCTTGAGATTTAGAGGTTAAGAATGTAACTCTTTCACCAACTACATTCAATTTAACAACTTTAGTGCCATCTTCTTTTTCATAAGAATCAGTTTGAAGTCTTCCTTTAATGCCAACAATATCTCCTTTTTTACAATATTCTGTAGTATGTTTAGCGACATCATTCCAAATAGAACAATCAATAAAATCTGTTTCATAAACACCTTCTGCATTTTTATAAGCCCTAGTTACAGCAAGTGTAATATTTGATACTTTCATATCATTTTCTAATTCTTGTAATTCTGGATCTCTAACAATCCTTCCAACTAAAACTACTTGATTCAACATATTTCATCTCCCTTTCTTTGTTTATCATTTTTAGTTTTTGTTCCACTAAAAAAAGCAATTATTTCTTTATTCTTAATTGCTTCTTTAAGTTCAATTATTATTAATGGTTCATTAGATTGAAGATTATTAATTCTACTTAAATCTTCCATCTTCATCATTAATATTTTCTTTTCGGTATTAAAACCTGCATCAAATAACTTCTCTAATGTAGATGTTATTTGTTTTAAATTATATTTTGGATTCATTTTATTGCATCCTCCATAAGTTCAAAAATATATACTAATTGTTTATCAGTATTGTGCTTACATGTTATTAAAGTCATAGTTGTTTTTTCACCATTTCTTATAATATTTGCTTTACCATTTTTAATAATTTCATAATTATTTATTAGTTTATATCCATACCTCCCTCCTTTGTAATAAACATAAGCTACATCACCAATATCCAATTTAGGTAAATTTTTAAAGTATGAAAAATATGCAGTTCCACTATGCCCTGCTAAAATAAAGTTTCCTTTTTCTTCATCTGGCATATTAGATTCTTTTAATAAATAAACATTTTTATTAACATTATTTAGTTTAGAATTTTTAGCATATATTCCTCTTTTTAGATTTATCTTAGGTATTTCTAATACAGCAATATACTTTTCAGTATTAATAGGAGTTGATTGTTTTTCTTCTTTAACTCCATCATCAACAATGATTACTTCTTCTGTTTCTACTATTGGTTCTTCAAAGTATTCTTCAATTTTAATATCATTTTCTAATTTACTTAGATAAAGATATAGATGCTTTCCTCCAATAATAGCAACTCCAAGTATAATCAAAAGTAAAGAACTGAATATCACAATCCAGTTCTTATTTTTTTCTTTTGTTTTCACTAATTAACACCCCTATTCCAAAGATTATTAATAATGCGCCAAGTATTTCTATTAAGTGATTATCATCTAATAATGTATTTGGCACTTCTACTATTACTTGTTCGTTTGTCATAGTGCATTTAACTATTTCTCCATCTTCAAGGATTTCAAAATACATTTTTTCAGTATTAAGAATATATCCTTCTGGAGCCTCTTTTTCTAAGATATAATATCTACCATATCTTAATTCTTCGATTATTATTTTGCCTTCTTCATCAGTAATTCCTTCAAAGACTAATTCATCTTTTTCATTATAAATCTCTATTTTAGTATTAGGTAATGGTTCACTTGTAGAAAAATCAGTCTTAGTAAATTCTAATGTTCCATAGATTGGTTTATTAGTCATTTCTG
>OMVK01000001.1 GCA_900314465.1 uncultured bacterium
TCAACAATTAAAAATGCTGATTTAATATTAGTAATGAACGAAGGAAATATAATTGAACAGGGAACACATGAAGAATTATTAAAGAAAAATGGTTTCTATGCTAAATTATACAATTCTCAATTTGAACTATAAGAAAAAGTAGTCATAAAAGACTACTTTTTTAGTTATTAACTTCCATAATTACAGGTAATATCATAGGTCTACGACCAGTTTTTTGATTAATAAACATATTAAGTTCAAGTATAATTTGATTCTTTAAATCAGTTGAATTATATTTCTTTTCTAATTGTTTATTAACAATTTCTGATGTTTTATTTTCTATTTCGTGTATTAATTGTTGATTTTCATTTACAAGTATAAAACCTCTAGTAGTTATATTAGGTTTTATTAATAATTGATGTGTTTTAGGATTAATATTTAATATTGTAACTAAAATACCATCTTTACTCATAAGTTGTCTATCTTTTAATACTTGTGAACCAACATCACCAACACGCGAACCATCAACATAAACTGTTGCAGCTTGAACATGACCATCAAGATGACATCCATTTTTATCCATGACTACTACATCGCCAAGTCCACATAAGAATGAATGATCTTTTGGTATACCACATTGTTCAGCTAAATCAATATGTTTTTTAAGCATACGATATTCACCATGAATAGGCATAAAATATTCAGGCTTAATTAATCTTAACATCCATTCAAGTTCAAGTTGTTTACCATGACCAGATGTATGAAGTGATTCATTAGTTTCATTCGTATAAACTTTAACACCCTTTAAATATAATTTATTAATTACACGATCGACTGATGAACGATTACCTGGAATAGGATTAGATGAGAATATTATTACATCATCAGGCATTAATGTTACCTGTTTATGTGTTCCATTAGCAATTCTTGAAAGAGCAGCTAGTGGTTCACCTTGAGAACCTGTACATAAAATACATATTTCATTCTTCTTATAATTTTTTGCTTGATTAGCATCAATAAAAATAGTTGCATCTTCGATTAATTTATCTTTAATTGCTATTTCTTTAGCATTTTCCATAGATCTTCCAAAAGTAACTATCTTACGATTATTTTCTCTACATGTTTCTACGATATGTTTAATACGATAAATATTTGAAGCAAATGTTGCTAAGATAATTCTACTTGTTTGTTCTCTTACAAAAATATCACCAAGTGCTTCATCAACTGCAGACTCTGAAGCAGAAAAACCTGGAATTAAAGCATTAGTTGATTCACCAAGTAATAATTTAACACCTTCATCACCAATCTTAGCCATCTTATGTATATCAGCAACTGGACCAATTGGAGTCATATCGAACTTATAATCACCTGTATGTACAATAGTACCATTAGGTGTGTGTATAACTATTGCATAAGAATCAGGTATAGAGTGAGTAGTTCTAATAAACTCAACGTTCATATACTTAAAATCAATTTTAGTATCTTCATTATATACTCTAATATTATCAGTAGGCATATTCTTATCTACAAGTTTTTTAATAATTAAATCAGCTGCTATCTGACTTGCATAAATAATTGGTATTTTAACACTATTTTCTAAGAATGTAATACCACCAATATGGTCTTCATGACCGTGAGTAATAATTAATGCTTTTATTTTATCTTGGTTTTCTTTTAAATAAGTTACATCTTGTATAACATAATCTATACCAAGTTCATCATCTTCAGGAAACATAACTCCCGCATCAATAATTAATATTTCATCTTTATGTTCAATACAATACATATTTTTTCCGATTTCGCCAAGTCCACCCAAGGCAAAAACAGATGTTTTATCATCTTTATTCATAAAATTCCTCGTATAATCAATCTTATAGAAATATTAGTCTATTGATTGATCCCTTTCTATTATATTTTTGAATTATTTATACTCGTAGAAGTATAATAATTCATGCACTGTGGATTTGTTTCTATATTTATACAGATAATTCATTATACTGGTTAAAGGAGACTCAAACCACAGATTTTTAATTTAATTGTTAATTAGTTAGTTAACACGATAATTTTTTATTATTGATGTTTTATCAAATCACGAGATTACATAATTAGAAATTCTGTGTCAAACTATCAGTGCATTAAACTAATTTAGGAGGTGTTTATAATGATATATTATATTGGAATAGATATATCTAAATACAAACACGATTTCTGTATTATCTCAAATACAGGT
>OMVK01000016.1 GCA_900314465.1 uncultured bacterium
ATTTTGTTATTAATTTAGTATTATTACTATTTAATACATTTATTAAATTATTAATAAAATTATCTTCATATATAGGAAAACTATTAAATATATAATTATTATTTAATTTATCTTTATTATATAAAGAAGATAATGTTAAACCAAAATAATTATATTTATTTAAATCTTCACTATCAAATGTTGGATCAAAATAATATACTCCATCTAAATTATATTTAGGATCACTTATATATATTCCTTCACGAGCATGTATATGACTTTCTTGATAGAAATATACTACTCGTGCTTTAATATTTAATAAATCTAATAAACTAGTTAAATAGTTACAGTAACCTACACATACTATTTTATCATTAAGTATAACATCAGTAGCATTTCTAGATACACTTGCATCATCTATAATAGTTTCTTCATTATATTTCTTACATCTTACTAAATCATATATATAAATAATACTTTCTAAGGGAGATAAATTTAATAATTTAATATCTTTTATTATATTATTTAATTTATCTTGAGATTCTAAATAATCACTATATTTAACATAATCTATATTATTTTTAGCAAATACATATATATTATCTTTATTATCTAAATATTTATTAATGTCTTTAATATTTCTTATATCTATATAAATATTAATATTATCTAAGTTATTATTATTTATATAATTATTTATATCTTTAATATCATAATTATTACTAAAATATATACATGTAATATTATCAAATAAATTATCTATATTATTAATAGTATAAGAAGTAAATTTATCTATATATTTATTATCAATAATATTATCTTTAATAGATTTTAATAATAGATTTTTATTTATTAAATTATTATATTTATTTGATAAATCAGTATATATTTCAATAACATACATGTTATCATCAATATAATCTTGATAATAATAGCATTCATATTTATTGCTGTTATGTAATATTATTTTACCTGTCATATTAATATTTTCTTTGCATAAAATAATTTATTTTAGCAGTCCATCCTTCAGGTAATATTTTTACTATTAATCTATATATAAATATAAAGGGATTAGAAAAATATAAACAAGTATTAAAATGTAATAGTTTAAATACAGCATATTTAGCTACATAAGAACTTGGCTCTTCAAATAAATTAAATTTTACATTACCATTTTTATTAAAATTGGTATTTACTGGTCCTGGACATAATGCACTTATTTGTACTTTACTATGTTTAAAAAATAATTCACTTCTTATACTTTCTGTAAATCTTACTACATAACTTTTAGTACTATAATATGTAGTCATTTTAGGTCCTGCCATAAAACCGGCAATTGAAGCTGTATTCAAAATTTTACCATGATTAACTTTGATCATATCACTTAAAAATAACTTAGTTAAAATATGAAGAGCAACAATATTAGTATTAATCATAGATATATCTTTATCTAAACTAGTTTCATCAAAATAGCCATAATCACCAAAACCAGCATTATTAACAAGTATATCAATATTAGTAAATTTATCTTTTATATCTTTATGTAATTTAATTACTTCATCTTTATTACTTAAATCTACTTGATATATATATGTTTTAGTTTTAATTAGTTTAGCTGTTTCTAAAAGTCTTTCTTTATTACGAGCAACTAAGATAATATCATATCCATGTTTAGATAACTCAATAGATATATTTTTACCTATTCCACTACTAGCTCCAGTTACAAGTGCTATCATACATATCTTCCTTTTCTTTTGTTATATATTAATCATCATCATGATAGTAATTATCTTCATCTGATGTATCATCTTCATCAAAATCTTCAGGTTCATATTCACCTTTTCTTACTAATTCTTTTTGCCATTCTTCTAAGTTTAAATCATCCATTTGTTGTTCTAATTTTTTTCTTTTTTCTTCATCATCTTGCTTAGTTATATTTTTAAATAAATCAAAGATACTATTACCTTTATCATCGTTATTATTATCATCAAACATATAAATGCCTCCTTAAATATTATATTACTTTTTTATATTACCATCAGTATCAAAGAAATTTCTTTTATTAAATGGTGCAGTTAAGAATCTTATAAATGCTTTACCATTTGTTAACCAATTTATTTTACTACCATTTTTATTATTTGTAAGTATTCTAGTTACAAAAAAGTGTGCTACTGTTTCTGGTGTATCACCTAGGATATTATAGACGTTCTTAGTTTTATCAGATAATTTAATATTATCATTTACAAGTGAATGTGTTGTAAAATCAGTAATCATAATACCTGGTGCAAGTTTGCCTACGATTACACCTGTTCCTTCACATTCTTGTGCTAGTGCTTCAGTAAGGTAAGTTACTGCTCTTTTACTTGTTCCATATAAATTTAAGCCAAGCATATGAGCATCATTTGAACCATACCCTTCGATATTATAAATAGCACCTTTATGTTTTTCAATCATATAAGTAAGTGCTACTTTAGAACCATATATTGCACCTTTTAGATCAACATCAATAACGGTATCGATAGCTTTAACATCACATTTATATATAGCTTCTTGTGGTTGATTAACCCCAGCATTATTAATCCATATATCTATATCATTAAATTCAGCAAGTGCTTTATTAAGTAAGTTTTCTAAATTATCATATTTAGATACATCACATATACAAGTAAGTATTTTGCCTTCAGAATTAATATTTTCAAGTGTAGCTTTAGCACTCATTAAGTTTTCTTCTTTTAAATCACTAATAACAACATTACAGTTATTTCTTCTAAATTCTTTAGCCATTTCTAAACCTAAGCCCCTTGCACTACCTGTGATAACTACTGTTTTCATAATTACATTAACTTCTTTCCATCACTAAAAGCATGATCTACTTTATTTGATACTTCATAATAATCATTATTAAATGAATCATATGCTGTATAACAAGTGGCATTCATAACATCAACTGAACTATCTTCATTATAAGTTGCAATAATTAATACTGGCATAGGAAATATAATAGCTTCTTTATTAATATCTTTTCTCATTTGTATCCTCCATTATATATTATAACTTATTATTAATATTATTTTCTAAATATTCTTTTAATATAGTACTATTATTTTTATCAGTTAATTGAAAAAGTAAATTCCAGTTTAAGTAAAAGTGAACTGAATTTAGTCTT
>OMVK01000045.1 GCA_900314465.1 uncultured bacterium
TATTAATATATTCTTCATTATATAAATATTGTTCTATATCACTACTAATATAATTAGATATATTTATCTTTTTAATTGTATCTATAAATTTATCTATATCATTATTAGTTGCTTTATTATTAATACTTAAATATGTATATAATAAATCTGCTTCGATTGGACTTAATACATATTTAATATCACTTTGTGGTATATGACTATAAGCTAGTACTTCACGTGAGTTACGAGCAAGTATTTTAGTACGTACTGGATTATATCTTGAATTATCTTTTTTACCTTTTGGTTTCATACCACCACGTTTGATTATATCATCTACTTTATCATAATCACTAATATCAAAAACTAATTTATTTTTTAAAGCAGTTGTATCAGAATGATTATCAATAACAGCAATATAACCTCTATGTTTATTATTAACATCTAATGGTAAATTATATCTTTCATTATCTATTGAAAAATCCTTAGATAAAGATATCCATGGATATTTTCCACTAGAACCATTTTGAACAAAACTTGCAACACTCATACGAATTTCATCTTTTGTTTCATAACCCTTAATCTTTCCATTTAAACCTAAACCATTATTAATATCATTAACATCTTTATCATTTAATACACGAAATACATATGCCATAAAACCATCCCTTACTATTTATAATATCTATCAAAAGTTATACCTTTAATATTTTCATTTTTTAAATCATTTATAACTTTTAAAGCTACTCTTTTATAATCTACTTCTCCACCAGATATCTTATATCCATATTTAGTACCAATAGAATTATAAGCTTCTTCATAAGTATCTGTATCAAGTACATCTATATTATATTTATTTTTTAATATATCTTTATAATATTTATCATACTTATTTAAGATATGAATACATAATTCATTATCATTAACTATTTCACTTTTAATAGCACTCATAGATGCTAAATTAAGTGCTACTTCATTTGATTCAAACTTTGGCCATAAAATACCAGGAGTATCTAATATACTAACATTATATTTAGTATTTAACCAGTTTAAATTTTTCGTAACACCAGGTTTATTACCAGTTATTGCTATTTTTTTACCAGCTAGTGCATTAATAAAAGTACTCTTACCTACATTAGGTATACCAATAACTAAAGCTTTTAAATTTATATTTTTAAGACCCTTTTCTTCTCTTTTTTTATTAATATCATTTTTAATATTATTAGTTAATTGTATTATCTTATTAATATCACTTTTATTATTTAAATTAACTAATAAAACTTTATAATTAAGATTTTCATAATACTTAACCCATTTATTAGTTTCATTTGAATCACATAAATCAGATTTACTCATAATAAGTATTTTTCTTTTATTCTTAATTAAATCATCTATATCTTTAATCTTAGATGAATATGGTATACGTGCATCAATAATTTCGTATATTAAATCTATTTTAGGTAATATTTCACTAATTTCTCTTTTTGTTTTAGCCATATGACCTGGATACCAATTTATATTAGTTTTATTTTCATTCATTTGGATCAACTCCTTTAAATTTTTCATAGAATTCATCTCTAATAATTGAATAAGACAATAAGTCTTGTCTTTTACCTGCCTTATCCTCACACCTATTTCTTAATCTTCCTTCTTGTATCATTCCACATTTTTGCATTACTCTACCAGAGGCAATATTATCTTCCATAAATTCAGAATATATAGTTTGAACATTACATTCATCAAAAAGATATTTCATTACAGCCATTGTTGCTTCAGTGGCATATCCTTTTTTCCAATGTTTTCTTGCAATAATATATCCTGGTTCTACACATCCATACTTAGACCATGTATTATTTATATCGATTGTACCTATTTGTTCATTAGTATCTTTTAATACTATCATCCATCTTAATGTTTTAGGATCATTATATTCTTCAATCCATTTATCATAAACATTTTTAGTCACCATTTCACTTTTATGTATCCCATGAATAGTATACTTTACTTGTTCTGGATCACTGCACCATTCTTTATATGCAACAACATAATCATCAGGTTGTATTTTTCTTAATAATAATCTTTCTGTTTCTAATTCTTTTGTTCCATTAAAAATCATATTATCACCTCATTTTTTCTAGGAGGGTTAAAAGGTGTAATCACCTTATTAATTCCTATTACTTTTTATACTATAAATAGCCATTTTTACTAATTTTTATCTATTTTAACATATTTTTATATAAAACATGCAAGATGTTAATTTTCACAAAGCCTTGTAAATAAAGGATTTCTTAAAGGGGTTAAATAAATCGTAGTCAACCAGTTTATATTAGTTTTATTTTCGATCATTTGGATTGCCTCCTTTATCCTTACCCCAATCTTCGTAAGGATCACTACCGTGTTCTAATTCCCATTTTATATGGTTATCTCTAGCATTTTTTACTGCTTCACACCCATTATTACTTATTGCACTCGCACCCTCTGTAACAACAAAGAAAGATAAACCATATTCATTTGCAAGTTCTTTAACTTTTTGACAGAATTCTCTTGCTTTAACTATTTTATCTTGTTCATTTTTCATTACTATCACCTCTTTTTCTATGTTCTTAATTAAATTGAAATCAACCAATTTATATTAGTTTTATTTTCATTATTCATTAGAAATCACTTCCTATCCATTCTGATTTTTACTTGTGCATTCTTTGCCATAATATAATGTTCTTAATTTATCTACTCCTAATTCATCATAATTAAAATTAAATCCATATGAATTAAGTTCATCAATTAATTTCTCTCTTTGAGTATCCAAATCATATTCATAATAATTACTATTATCAAAATATACTAGTAATCCTATATTATCAATTTCTTGTAATTGCACTTTGCTATTCATACCATCTTTATAATAATGATGATCTTTTTTTGTAGTATCAAATACTTTTTTATATCCAAAATGAGATAATTTAGTTTCGAATTCATTTAATTCATCTTGATTTATTTCATTTATATTTAAATCAGGTATTAAATTATTTTGAATTGTATATTTTTTATTATTACAACTTCTCAACCTTATGCAAGCATTTTCTTCATTTCATTTTCACTCAAATTATTTAAGTCTTTATTAGTATAATATATATCATGAGTTATAACATTAAAGTCATTTACTAATCCATTCCTTTTTAATAGTTTATCATAGTAATCCAAAGTATTATTTAGTTTAAACCCAACTTCAACTATTAACATTATATTATCTCCTTTTCTAAGTGTTGCATAGGAATATCAACCCCTAAATACTAACACTAATTTTCATTATTTTTAGCTTATTTTGATAAATTTTTTCAATTTTATTTAATTTTGTATATAAAATATGTAAGATGTTAATCCTCACAATCCCTTATTTTATAAGTATTTTTAGAAAGTGTTGCAAAAAGCGTTATCAGACAGTTTATATTAGTTTTATTTTCGTTCATGAAAGTCACTTCCTATCTATTTATATATTCTTTATATTGTTTTATAAAATTTTCAAGACTTTTTATTAGTTTTTCTAATTCTTCTAAATTATTAGAATCTCTATATTTACCGTTTATCTCTATTTGAATAATATCTACATCTTTTAATCCATAAACATATTCAGTAATAGCACCACCCTTAAATGGATCATTATGTATTATATTAGAAATTCCATTTTCAGTGAATGCTTCTTCTAATTCTTTTATTGTAGAAAAATCTGCAGATAAATTATTAAGTGTTCCAAACTCGATATCAAAGTCTCGTGATTTTTTTGAACCGTGTAGATCTATTACTAATTTAATATTATTATCTTTTATAAATCTAAGCAATTCTGTTTTAAATTCATCTCTATTGTCTCTATTAGCATCCAATCCTGTATCATTAATTTTAATCATACAATTAACATTAAAATGTTTATTTAAATATAAAGCGATAGCTTTTGTATATGGTTCTCTTAATTTAATAGTTCCATCTTCTCTTATTTGTTTCATAGTATGAGGTGCAGTAAAAAGAATAGGAAGATTCCCTTTTTTTATAATATAATCACTTTCAAATCTTAATAATTCTAATTCATTTATTTCATCTTTGAACATTATTACTTTCACCTCTTTTTATTAATATTAAATTTGTCGGCATATTACAAGCCAGTACTCTAATTCTCCTCAAAAATTGGCAATTTTTAACCTGTTTTTTACATTTTTTACTTCTTTTTTATTAAAATATGCAAGATCTCATTTCTTAAAAGCTCCCATTTTATAAGGGTTTAAGTGATAGTCGCCATAAATACAAGCCAACCAGTTAATAGTTGCTTTATTATTCATTATTATTACTTCTTTCTAATTTATTTCTAATAAATTGAATTTTTTATACTATTAAATTATATCACAATCACATGTTATAAAAAATTCAATTGGTATTTGATGGAATACTTAGCAAATTCAAATCATAGTATAAAATTTAATATAATTTGAACATTTATACTGTAACAACAAATTTCTAAATAATACCAAATAGTTAATTTGTAGAATAAATATGTTTTATCAAAAAAAATATATAAAAAGTAATGCAACTAAACAAATGTATGATAAAATAATAGTAGATTTAAATGCAAAAGCGAATTTTTCATTTAAATCATTGCTAAAGAAAGGTGGTGAAAAATAAGCAATAAAAAAAACACATTATAATTTGTTGACAGTTTTTATAATGTGCTTGCAGGAGTATGTTTAAATCGATATGCTATTCTATAAAAATTTATTGATTTATTATAATAACTTATCCCCTGTGGATGGTTATAATAGCATTTCCTGTTTTAAAAGTCAATTATTATAATAATAATTATTATAATTAATTAAAAGGACAAAATTGAATAAAAAAAATAGAAACTTTGACTTATATGGCTGTTATGTATCAAATAAAATTGGTTATTCTGAAAATTATGAATTTTGCTTAAATTATTGTGAAATAAATTCTGATATTGATTATATTTGTTTGTTTAAAAAAGAAAAAAACAAATATAAAATAAATAATGTATGCTTAAGTTATTATGTATATGATGATTATTTTGATAAGCCTGATGAAATATATAATGCCATCATATATAAAGACCAAAAACTTTTAGCAAAATATAAAGATTTCTTATCAAACTTTAAATATGTGATATGTGTTGATTATTCAACATATATTGGATTAGCAAAATATATAATCATTGGACAAATAGCTAAGGCACGAATAGTTTGTCAATGGATTAATGACAATGTTGAGGGATGTACTTGCATACCTAATATTACTTTTTCTTTTGAAGAATATGATGATATTTGCTTAGAAGGAATAATAGAAGGAAGTGCAGTTGCAATATCCTTAGAAGGATGTCTTAAAAATAAATTATTAAGGCAACGCTTGAATGATATTATTACGAAAGTAGTAGATGATATTAAGCCACAATGTATATTAATCTATAATGTAGCAATCAGAACAGATATTTATAGCATATTTAAGTATGCAGTGGATAAAAATATAAAACTAATTATTCCAAAAACCTTGATGAGTGAAAGGAATAGAATCTTATTAGAGGAAAAAAATGAGAAGAAGCATTAAAAAAAATTTATCCATTGGTGTAAGAAGTAATAAACAATTGTCATTAGAATCAGGAATATCTGCGCCAAGAAAAAATGAAAAAACTTCAAATCGAGTCAGAAATAATTTACTAGTAATGGCAACACAATCAGATACCAAAAATTTAATTAATGAGTTATACAGAAACGATTCTAAAATAGGTGATGGTGGAACAGCAGACGCTTTAAGATATGAATTAAAGACTGGCAAGTTAGTTGGTGGAAAATCTCATAAAATTAAAGCACAACAACGTGTAAAGCAAATTAATAATATATTAAAAAGAAATCCAAATCATCCTGATAAAGAACTATTGATAAAATTAAGAGAAAATTTGGAGAATGCATTGAAAGGAGAATGATAAATATTAAAACAAATAGCAAAAAATACAATGAATTATTATTAAAACAATTTCCATCTTTAAAAGATGAATTTGAACAATATACTAGTTGGCAAGATGGAATAAATACTGGATCTACATTAGTATATGAAGATATATTTGTACCATATATAATTAAACAACTTGTGAATAATAATACATCTGAATTAGAAAAAATATCATCATTTATTGAAAGTCTTATTATTTCTAGTGATGAATATGCTGTTAATATTGCATATATTGCAATTTTAGAATCACTTAAATCAAATGCAAATGGTCAAAAAATTGAAAGTTTCTTAAAAGAAAAAAGCAAAAAAGAATATGATGAATTAACATATTAGTTAATTCAAACTGTCAACAAGTAAAAAGAGATTAATTGTGGTTAATCTCTTTTTTGTATGAAGTATTAAATTGACAGTTACTACTTCACACATCAATAGACTATGTCTAAATCCATATCCTATTCTACTTTCATAGTATACAATTTGTTATATTTTTTTTAAAGTACTTTTTAATAATTTCAATCGAAATTTCTATATAAATTTTAAAAAATAGTCAAAATACGAAGAACCCCTATTCGTCGAAAACAACGTAATTTCAACAAAAATCGAGTTTTTTTACATAAATTAATTCTTACCAGTTAATAGTTGTATTATTTTTATTATTTATTGATATCACTGCTTTCTATTTTTTTAGTTTCTTCTAAAAATTCATCGAAATCCGATTTATATAATTTATCTTGTTTAACTCTATATTTTTCAAATTTACTTAAAGCTTTATCACATGCAATTTCATGAGATATTTTTCCTGCATCTTTTAATATATCTCTATCATCTGCAAGCAAGAATTTATCTATTCTATTTGCCCAATCTTGCATTGTCATTGGGATATGTCTCCTTGCTCTATCTTCCGCTAAATCTAAGAAAGCTGAAACTATTCTTTCTAAGCTTTCCAATTCATCTTTAGATAAATAGTTTTTGGCAATTACAACATCGGTTGCTAGTATTTACCATTTGGACTATTCTTCCAATTAGTTAAGCCCATATGTTCTTTATTAGAATCAGCTCCATTAAATATTAATTCAGCAGCAGTATTTCCAGTAATAGCATAATGAAGTTTATTTTGTACTATTTTAAAGAAAGTATACGCTTCTTCACTTTTCGAATTATAATCAGCAGATGTTTCTATAAACAAATCTGTAATTTTTTGATAAGACATTCTTTCACTAACACGTATTACTTTTATTCTTTCAAATAATTCATCAAAATATTTTTTATCATATTTATTACCATTAATAAATCTTTCATCATTTAAAGCAAAGCCATTTATTAAATAATCTTTTAATATTTTAGTTGCTCAAATTCTAAATTCAGTTGCTTTCTTTGAATTAATACGATAATCAACTGATATAATTGCATCGAGATTATAAATAGTTGTGTTGTATTTTTTATTATCTGATGCAGTTATCGAGGTTTTCTCGGTAACTTGTTTTTTTCAAGTTCGCCATCTTTAAATATATTTTTAAGATGTAATGAAATATTGTCAGTAGTACATCCAAAAACTTTAGCCATACCCTTTTGAGTCATTCACATATTTTCATCTTTAAATATAGTATCAACAACTATCTCTTCATTACCATCTTTATATATTAATAAATTATTATCAAAATTCTTCATAAATATCCTTTCTTTTTATAACACATAAATGTAGTTTTTTTAAATATTATTTTAATAATTAAAATATTACATTTTTTCTTTAATAGTCATTATTAATATATAAGGCATAGTTATAAATGCTGGATAAAAATATCTAAATTCATAACCTACAGGTGTTGCTATTAATAAAGTTAATATAACAAATATTACAGGCAATATATAAATATATTTCTTATTATTTTTAAGTGAATTATATAAACATAATAATATTATATAAAATATTAAACTATTAGATATTAATACATGTTGTATACCCATATTAATATATATTAATAAATTTATTATCTTACTAAATAAACTACCAAGTAAATTTTTATGAACAATACCAAAATCATCTTTTTGTACTTCATCATATACATGATTAACTGGATAATTATAATACCAATAACCTCTAGTTTGATATATATAAGATATTAAATATTTATCTATATTTTTTATACCAATATTAAACCATAATTTAATAAAATTAAGTTTATTATTTTCTAAATAGCTATTACCATTTTTTCTTAAATTATTTTTAACTGGATCAGAAAAATCATTATCATATTCTAATTTTAAATTATTTATATCTAAATATTTATTTAATTCATCATATTCACTATCACTAATATTACCATTATTAATAATTGTATAAGATATATTCTGTAAAGGAATAGATAAACTTTCAACAAATTCTACATTAGTTACTTTTAATACTTTAACTTCAAATGTATTAAAACTAAATGTTATAAATAAAGCTATTAATATTAATAAATATATTTTTTTAAAAATATCTCTTTTAAATAATAATAAATATATAAATAATAATATAATCATAAACTTACCATTAGTTCTTAATAAACTAATTAAAGTAAGTAATATAATAAAATATATTTTCTTTTTATTATTTAAATTATAACTATTATTATCATACATAAATATTATTA
>OMVK01000074.1 GCA_900314465.1 uncultured bacterium
TTTTAGTTTTATATTATTTGAAGAATAAACTTCCTTATTATTTACTATTTTTTTATGAGCAAATATACTCAATTTTATTATTATTTTCTAAATTATTTATATAATATTTATATAAAGATATTCTTCTTGTTGAACAATAATCCTCGTTATAAAAACAATCTCTTATATTTCTTTTTTCTTTGATTCCTTATCTCTATATGATAAAGCTATTCTATTTAATGGATGATTTTTATTATAAATATTTTCTGGACCAGCTTCGATAGCTCTTTTAAATAAATTGTCCATTTTTCCAAGTGGTAATTTAGTAAAACCTACAAAGTCTATTTTATCATCATATCCATGATCACGAAACTTTTCAAAATAATATAAATACTTATTATATATTATTTCTTTTTCAAGTGATTCTTATAATTCATCTAAGGTATCATTTTTATGTTTATTATAAAATCTATGTTCTATTTCTAGTAATTTTAGTAATTTTCTTTGATTACTATTTATACATGATATAGTTAAAGTATCATTACTTGGATTATTAATTAAATCACCAAGTGTCTTATGTAATTCTTCAAATGTTATTTTATTATCAAGTAATTTTCTTACTAAATCATAATTTTTCATAATATTATCCCCAAAAGTTATTTATTCATCTTTTTTATAAATTCTTCATGTTTTTTAGCAGTATTATATTCAAAATTATTTCCTGTATAATAATCTATTAAATTATCTGGAACTATACCAGAATATTTTTTCTTTTTTACTATTTTCATCATAGAATTTCTACTATAAATACCTTTATTATTTATATATAAATCACTTAATATATCATGTATATAATATTTTTTACCTGTTTTATCATTGAATACATATATATCTGGAACATGATTATTTATATAAGGAACTATCATACTAGAATTTGCATACTCTTCGGTACTAAATTCTCTTTGAAGATTATTTTTATCATTATATTCAAGATGTATTATACATTTATTTTTATCATCCACTACTAATGCATGACAATTAGAATTACTAACATCACTATAAAGATATACTGTATCTTCTGGATGTATATATACATGTGCATTTAGTTTATCAAGTTTTCTATCTTTTAAATCTAGGATAAATATTGAATTATTATCTAATGTTTCATAATATTTATTATTTGTTATATCTATTATACCTATTCCTAGTTCATCCATAAAATATTCAAGTTCATTGTTATTAATTACTATATAATGACCTTTTTCATGTATTTCTTTTAATCTATCTGTTGTTAAATCTAATAATTTTTTATTATAAATATTATTAAGAATATTACTATTATACATAATTAAACAACCCCTTTTTTACTTGAGCTATTATAACACATATATATTTATTTGCAAAAGAAAGCTTCATATGAAGCTTTCTTTATTACCATGTAAGTGTATTTCTTAAAGTGTCTAAACTTTCATCATTTCTATTCCATGTATTTAATGATAATCCATTAACACTTTCTCCACCAGTAATTGCATTTAAGAATTTACTCTTACATTTAACACATGTACTACCACATTCACATTGAAGATTAAAATCATCAAATCCACCATAACTTACTCTACTACTATTATATTCTTTTATTGATCTTATATCACTTGCTGTTAGTTTAAATGAATAAGTTAAATTATCTGGACTATATGTCTTATCTTGGTTACCTATATTTTGTACTGTATTAATGTTTTCATCACTCCAGTTTTTAGCTATTTCTTTTCCATTATATTTTTTTCCTGTTGGGAATAGATTTCTAGGGTCTACTATTTTAAATTCATATGTTAATGTTGGATGTTTAAATGTTGAGCAATCTGTACCTGTACATGAACAAACTGCACCTTGTGTATTACAAACACCAGTATCAATAATTGTATTTTCTACTTTAAGTTCACATGATGCATTACCTTGATTATTATCGCACATTGTTCCTTGATAAATATATTGATCAAACTTGCCATTTGTACCTATATTACTTAATGTAAATTTAGTTAGATAAGTTCCTGAAAGTGTTGTTTTATATACAAATAAATAGTTATTATGTTGTGTATAATTTGATACTTCTCCAGATAAATAAACTATTTCAACATTACCATATGGAATATTAGTATATAATTCTTTTTCTTGTATACTCCATGTACAGAATATTGAATATAAAGCATCATTTGTTATAGCATATTTTTCAGCATAAGGTTCTGATAAGTGTGATGAATATGAAGTTATTGGGTCAAGTACATTAATGTCAGAATTACTAAAATCTCTAGTATGTATTTGAGTAATTGATTCATGATATGTATCGGCATCAATTCCAGTTCCATTTGCATATCCACCTGAACCACTTCTACCAAAGACATAGTTATCTGCATCATTTATACCAGAACTACCACCTAAACCTAAATGTCTAATACAATTTTTAGTAAAATCTTCTTGAGTTTCATCAGTTCTTGTTTTATTTGAACTATCAAAATATACTTGGCTATAAGAGAAATCGAGATTTGGATCTGTATTATATATTTCTTTCATAGCGGCATCACTACTTGCTGATGACGAGAAATATGTTTGACAACTAGTTAATTCTTGTTCAAGGGTTGTTGCTGCTGTTACTGACGATTTTAAATTGCTATTTGTCGATGATATACTTGAAGATGCACTATTTATTTTATCATCAATATTTATTTCACCACCACCAATATCAGTAGTAAGTGAACCATCACTACATGAAACATCGGTTTTATCAGATAAATTATTATAATAATCATTCTTAGCCTTTGATGCTAAACCAGATAGACTTGAAACATAAAACTCTGATAAAGCAAATGTTTTTTTAGCATCTAGATTAGAACTATATTTTATATATAAATAATCTTTTCCAATATTTGGTGCTAATACATTATATAATTTAAAATTAATTATATATTTATCTACAACGTTATTTAGAGTTATATCACCACTTTTATCATCATAAGTATCTGGACATGAACATTTATTAATACATTCGTTACCAGGTTTTCTATTCTCACAATCAGCATTACAGCAATCAAATGACGGATCATGACGTATAGTCTTTGAACAACTTACATGATATGTAAGACTCATTTTAGTTGCACCACTTTTTGCTTCTTCCCATATTTTCTTTAGGGCATTATATGATTGATTTGAGTTATATGAATTTATCTCACTATTAAGTACTGTATTATAATCTGCATACCATTTATCTGTATTAACAACCATACGACATCTTTTAGTTCCAGATAATATTGGTCCATCTACACTTCCACTTGTTCCAAATGCTGAATAATTTTGCTTAGCTAAACTAAAATATCTTCCCGATTTGGCATTAGTTGTACCAGGTAGTACATAGCTTGCTCTTTCAGTACAATAAATATCACAATAATCATTTACTTGTTTCTTTTCTTTGTATGATTTAGCATCGCATTTTGGAATTGATTTAACACCAAAGGCATCATTACAGAATAGTTCATTTAATGCTGATTCATTAATAACTGATGTTTGTGAATCAACACAACAATTGTGAACATCATAAGATATGTCTGGAATTGTTCCTGAACAACATAAGTCACATAGACTTAAATTAAAGAATTGTGAATCATCACATACACTACCACCAGATGCATAATTAGAAGATACATAAACATATGATACTGGTGATGATGAGAAATCATCAGAATCATCTCTTTCATAAACAGGAACAGGTATTAAATTTGTACCTAAACCAGTTTTTGAATATGATATTGATACTTTATTATTTGAAGAATCATAGTAATAACATGATATTGAATTATCATCTAAAATTGATGAACTCACAGTATTATTTCCGATTTTTCCACCAACAGATGTAAGAGTAATTCTTGGATCTCCTCTTGCAGCATCAACTTTTTCTGTATTTGTTGAATCATTTGGGCAATATTGAATACATGTACCATCTGCTCTTATTCCACATTTACAGCTAGGAAAACATTTTCCTCCACCACCATCATCTTGTTTTGCTGTGAAATATTGACCGCCAGGTTCTGAAGTATAATAAGTGAAGCAAGCATCAATTCCTAAGTTATCTTCTCCCTGATTTATTGTGTTATTTTCATCGCTTAAATCAGGTAAAGTAACATTTTCTTTAATAGCTTCTCTAATAATATCTGGTGAATAGCATGTAGTATTAGCCCATGCAAGTTCAGTTGCAGAATAGAAAATTTTACACTACTTGTAGTTGTATCAGTTGTACTAGCCTGTGTTGTTGTTTGAGCATTTTTAATATTATTTAAATTTATTAAATTAGTTCTAACATTACTTAATGCTGCTTGAAATTGTTTTATTTTCTCTACTTGTTATTGCTTGATTAATTTTTGTTATTTTATCTTTTGCTTTATTTATTGCACTTTGGGCATTATTAATAAGTTCGTTTGATTTTGATGATATAGAAAGACCATTACTAGAATGTCCATATCCTTGAGTCATAGAAGCAAATTTTATAGCATTATAATATGTACAAGATGTATTATTTCCATAATGACTCATTAAGTAGTTTAAAAGTTCATTATGCTTAACTGTCGAATTATAATATATTTGTGTACCTGAATGTGCTGCTAATCCTGGATCAACACAATAAAGCATTTTACCACCATCAGTAAATACTTCTGGATGATATACACCATTAAAGCCACAATCAATTCCAAAAGTTAATGCATTAATATTACTACTAATACTTAAACTAAATAATATAATTAGTACTAATATAAAATGCTTATGTTTTCCATTAGATTTATTTTTTATTATTACTGCTATTATTATAATTAATATTACTAATATTATTACAATTATTAATATTATTATTTTTTTATTAGTATTATTTTCACTAGTTTCATCATTAGTTTTAATATCAGCTACATAATCTTTAGTGGCTTCTTCAAATTCATCTTGGGTATAATCAGTATATGTATATTCTTGACTACATACATCACTATTATTATTTTCACATCTAGTTAAAGTATAATATGTATTATATTTAGGTAATGTTACTTCAAATGAACGATATAATGTATCATTACATTCACTATTTGCATCATATATACTTACTGTATAGGTAATTATATGATATATATCATCTATATAATATTCATATTTACCATTATCTGTATCTTCATATGTTATTTCTTTTGCATCAGAATTATTGTTATTTGTTATTTTTATTTTTATATTATTTGTTATATTTTCTAATGTAATTCTAAACTTTTTTCGATTATTATCAGTTTCTGGATAATCTTTTTCTTCAAATGTTGGGTCATTAGTCATAGTAGTTGTTTCACTTGTACTCTGTGTTGTTGTACTAGTTGTACTATCTGTATCATCGTGTATTTCTGCTGCACGCGGGTCATTATATTGGCTATCATCTACAATTGTTAAATTATCTTCAAATTCATGTTCATAATAAGCATCTTTATCCTTACCTACCATAACATCTTCAGCATGTACATTATATGTTACACTACTTGCATCATTACCACCATTAGGATCCAAATCACAAGAACCATAATCTAGTAATAAATCATTTAAGTTAACACTTATTTCTTTATTATCCCTATTTGTTCTTAATTCTTCATAATTAACTTTATTAACAGGCTTACTAAGAATGTATATTAAAGCTATGATAAATATAATAAGTATAATAAATAAAAATATAACTACTTTATATTTAGCTATAAAATCAGAAAAACTCATTTTATCTTCAAACACATTCTTATTCTTTTTATTTTTATATCTCATACTATCACCATTGTACATTATATAGTATATATTTTTTCTAAAATTATAACAATTATTTTTTAGATATTATGTATTAAAAATATCACTTGTAATATTAATAATATCATTTATATTTATAATAGTATTATTTATATATATATTCTTATATATAGTATCTATTTTAGTAATAATACCTGTAATAGTTTGATAACTTCCACCATTCTTTTTATTATCTTTAATAAAATATGTAATAGTTACTTTATTATTATCATTTAGATGTTTTATTAAATATTTTATTTTATTATCTAAGATTATCTTAGTATCTTCATCTAGTATTATTTTATTTTGAGTTAATCTAGAAGTTTCTGATACTTCATCTTCATAACCTGTAAGTGATTTAAACGGTGAAAATATACGTGCTCTTTCTTCGATGCTCATTCTTTTATGATATTTAGGTTCATAGTGTTTTAAATTAATAATATCTTCGTAATTATTCATTATGACCACCTACGCTCTTGTTTCTTTCTATTCTTGTTGCACCAGAAGATAAATCCATAGCTTTAACTATTGAGTTCTTACCATATTTATCTTTAATAGTTAATATAGTTTTTTCTAAATTAATATCATTTTTATTATCTTCTAATTCTTTAATATTATTTGTATTAGTAGATTCATAAGTAAATAAGTTTAATTGTTCTTTTTTATTAATAGTATTTATATTAGTATCATCTTTTATATTTGAAGCTACAACATATATTTTTCTTACTAATAATCTTGGATCTATTATTTTATTAAATAATTCTATTCCTTCATTTATTATTATTCTTGATGATGAAGTTTTATAATCAAGTCTAATGGTACCATGAGCATACTTTGGCATTTTTCTTCCATAGTTATCTAGTACTACTGGTCCTTGATAGTTTAGTTTTTTATTTTTTAAATTACTTACATCATATATTATCGTAATAACTAGTTCACTTGCTATCATGTTTTTAGATACTAACTCAAGTGATAAATTATCTAACATTTCTTTTAATATTAATATAGTTTTTTCATAATTATATGGTTCATGTAATACTTGTCCTTCAGAAATACTCTGTGATTCCGGTTTATAAGATTTAATATCCTTAATAGTTACTGGTTCATAACCCCAAGCATGATCTATTAAAACTTCTGCATTTACGCCGAATAAATCATAAAGTAGATTTTCATTTTCTAGTGAACATTTAGCAACATCACCCATGGTATACATATTGTGTTCATTTAGTTTTTTGGATATCCCAGGACCTACCCTCCAGAAAGATGTAAGTGGTGTATGATTCCAAAGTTTCTTTCGATAACTCATTTCATCAAGATAAGCTATTCTTACCCCATATTCATTTGGTTCCATATGTTTAGCTTCGATATCCATTGCTATTTTAGCTAAATATAAATTAGTACCAATTCCTGCAGTTGCTGTAATACCAGTCGTATCATAGACATCTTTTATCATTTTTGATATTAACTCTTTGGGACTTAAATTATATATTTTTAGATATGGTGTTAGATCACAAAATATTTCATCTATTGAATAAACATATATATCATCTTTAGATAAATATTTTAAATATATCTTATATATATTAGTACTATAAGTCATATATTTTTTCATATGTGGTTTTGCTATGATAAAAGCAAGTTTTTTGGACTTATCTTGTTTTAGTTCACTGTCAATAAATGATTTACTAGTAAATTTATGATAATTATTTTCTTTTCTTCTTGTATTATTTATTTCTTTTACTTTTTCAAGTACTTCATATAATCTAGCTCTTCCACCTAACCCATATTGCTTTAAAGATGGTGTTATCGCAAGACATATTGTTTTTTCTGTACGTGTATAATCAGCAACTACTAAATTAGTATTTAAAGGGTTTAAATTACGTTCTACACATTCAACTGATGCATAAAAACTTTTTAAATCTATACATGCATATATCTTATTCATAACATCACCCACTTTTTTATCATATTTTATTATAAAATAATAAATAAAACTAGGAATAATCCTAGTTATTTATGATACTTATCTTTAATATTTATATTAATATCATTATCTATATAAAAATACTTTGATACATATCTTGCTATATTAATAATATTATCTTTATCTAATGTATTAATATCTATATCTTTAAATAATGGTATATTTATATAATTATCTATACCCTTAATTAAACTAACCATATGATTAATACTAATTAAGTAT
>OMVK01000019.1 GCA_900314465.1 uncultured bacterium
CAAGTTTAATAGAACCATTAACTACATTATTCATTGTATCTTTTGTTAAATCAATATCAGTATAAACAACACTTATATTATATTTATATTCTTTATTTTCTCCAGATACATTAGTTATATTCCAAGTATCTGTCCATGTGATTGTTTTATCTTCATCATTATATGTACCACCATTTAAATCAGATAAATCTAAATCTATATGATATGGTAAAGTATCTATAATTTTTACATTACCATTACCTACATAATCTTTAATTGTTGGTTTATAGGTTATTTCATATGAAACTACATCATTTGAATGTGTTATTTCATCAGTACCAGTCTTACTAATAGTTGAATCAATATTTGGATTTCTTCTTTCATAATACCAAATAACAGTAGTAACTTCATTTTGAATAGTACCCTTATAATTAGTTGGTTTTATTTTTAAATCATAGTCTGCAGGTATATCTGATGCACTATGTGTTTCATAAGCATCTCCGCCATAAACAGTAAATGAAAGTTCATTAGATAATACTTTATTAGTCCCATATTCTAAATATTTAACAATTAATTTAAATGGTTCATTAATATTAGTATCTTTTGTAGTTTCTTTAGTACTTGTTTGACTATCAGCAGTAACACTACCTGAAACTTTATTAGTTATTTTTCTAATCTTAGCTGGTATACCAGTATAGTAAACACTTATATTATGAGTTATTGTTTCACTATACTCTTGCGTTATTACATTTACATTCTTTGTCCAAGTAATTGTATGCTTACTTGAATCATAAGTTCCACCATCTAAGTTTGATTTACTTGTATCAATTCCATATGGTAGTGTATCAGTAATTGTTATACTTGCACTACCATTAAAATCTTTGACAGTTGGTGTATAAGTTATTTGATAATCTACTTCATTTGTTCTTTTATTTATTTCATTTGTTCCAGTCTTACTTATTGTTGAATCTACATTTGGTGTTTTTCTAACATAGTAATATATAACATCAGTATTGAGTTTGCTGATAGTACCACTTGTTGCATCACCAGCATTTGAATCAAATTGATAATAATATGGGATATCTGATGCTTGACTTGTTTCATAAGTGTCATTTATAAATATTTGGTCATTAACTACATCAGCGGACAATTTTGTAATTGTTCCTTTAATGTAGTGATGTACATTTAAATGACATGGTAAATTAACATCAACAATATTTCCATTAATACCAGTAACATCATTAATAACATTACCATTAGTATCTAGAGCATTCCATTCAGACCATGAACCATTATAAGTTTTAAGTTTATCAGAAGATGCAGGTGATTTCATATTAATTTCTACATAAGTACTTGAATTTTCAGGTAAGATAGCTTTATTGCCATTTTCATCATAATATTCAAAAGCGAGTGACTTTACTTTAGATTTGTCAGTTGTGCCTTCGATATATTCATTCCATGAAGTATCACCCGATAAACTTCCTGGTTGTTCTGATTCAGAGTAATATACTTTAACTGTATAACCTTGCGATTTAGCATGTGACGTATCTACACTTTCAAATGTTCCTTTAAATGTATTTGTATCATCACCTGCTGCTAGAACGAAATTATTATTAACTTTTGCGTATTTTTCAAGAGAATCATACAATACTAAATTAGTTATTTTATTATTAGAATTTCTTGCTCTAATTTTATATGTATAAATACTATTATAATTAGCTCTTCCATCAGTGTTGGAATAATTAGAAATAGATGATTTAACTTGTGTTGATAAATCTTGGTGAGATTCTGAAGCAATAATTATACTCTCAGTATCAGAATTCGAATTAAAAATCTCAGTTGTATCACCATCATCATCAAAATCATATATATCTTTGGAACCAGATGTATTATCATAACCAATTTGCTTTAAATATATCCTATTTGTATAAGTAGTTCCATATTCTTCAACCGCATCAAATGGAACATATACGTTTGCTTTTATTCCTTCTATATAAGTTGAATCATAAAAACTACTTATATAACCATCAGATCCAACTGATACATCTCTAAAATCAAGTGGACAATCGCTTAAATCAACAACCAGTTTAATAAGTGTTCTATTTAAATTCTTATAATTTTTTATTATGGTTATTTTTGCTTTACTTCGTATAAATTCTTCATATTCATTAAGACTGGTAAAATATGTACCATCTGACTTTTTTACTCTTTTGATATCAGAACTAAATATCTCATTAAAATACAAATCTACACTTGATAAATCAATAACATCCATACCCTCTGGAAGCAAATCATATGCTTCGTATCCCTTGAATATTTAAGGATATCTATAAGAAGAATTATCATATAAGTAACCACATGTATAAAACGATGTTTCATACCTTTGAAGAGCATCATTTCTTGTGAAAGATTTCATTGACTTTATAGCATCTAATATATGTTCTTTTTCAGATATAGATACAGATATATAGTCTCTTTGAAGATTATGGCCATATTTTTCGTTATCATATGTTTTAATATATTGTTGAGATAAAGTTGAAGAATAACTACTATCAGGAACTGTATTTTGAAGTTCCCCATTAATATATACTTGTATATTTGCAAAATTATATATAGTTCCATTTGCAAGATCATTGTTATTATTTTTAAAAATAATATCATTATTAAAGTAGCCAGTTTTTGAACCGATAGATTCATTCATATCATTTATTTTAAAATAATAATTTACTATATGTTTATCAGTTGAAGTAAAGAAAAATTCTTTATGACAATTCATAAATTCCGTGTATTTAACAAAATTCTCTTCACCAGCATATCTAACATATAACTCAACTTTATATTTATTATCATCAATACGATTATTGTTGCCATTATATAAATTAGGAAACATTATATAACTAAAATAATAATCATCATCTGGCAATTTTACAATATTATTACTATTTTTTCCTAAATATAACAATAAATCATCGGAAATAATTACATCCATTGGACTACCTGTATACGTAGCATATGGTTTCAAATAAAATTGAACTTTTTCACCCTTATAATTTAGTTTAGACAAAGATAAGTGGGTATTATATGATATATACTTACTAATTCCATATAATTTACCAGAATAGCTAAATTTAAATTCACTCATAGTTAAATCAACACTTTTGGTAGCAATTAATTCATATGGATTATTTGCTTTTGCATCTGATAAGTTATATGATGCAATATCATTATAAATACCATATAAACTTGCTGTTATTGTACTAGTTTTATCTTCATATTCACTTTTAGGAAAACCAACATAAACATATTTTGAAGTATCTGTATAACTGGGATTGTAATACCAAGTTCTAAATAAAAGAAAGGAATTAGTTGCATAATAAAGTGGATTATATATGCTCTATGCTTTATCTTCAAAAGTCCACACACCATTAGTTGTAGTTTCCTTATTCATATCACTATCAAGCAAAATAGCATTGCTTGGTATTTCTAATTTTATTTTTGGATATCTATCTATAGATGTGCAGTCATTTTTTCTATACAATAACTTAATACCACTATTTGATTTA
>OMVK01000015.1 GCA_900314465.1 uncultured bacterium
AGACTATTTATATAGTCTTTTTTTATGTTATACTGATTGTAGGGTGGTAAGGTATAAAAGAGTTTATTTCTAGTGACACAAAAAAATAAAAGGAATCGCAATTATATTAATGCTTATTCATCATTTATGGACTTTCCCAGAAAGACTAGTAGGTGGAGAACTAAATCATTTATTTAATATTTTCGGTGGCAGTTCAATATTTATTATAGGTAGTTTTGGACAAATATGTGTTTCAATATTCTTTTTCTTAGGAGGATATGATAACCAGTGTCCAGGTCAAGATGTTGGATTTATAACATATGATCCTAATAATGAATATTTACAAAAGATTGGTGGATATGAAAAAATATTAGAAATAGCAAAATTTGTTCATAACAATAACACTGGATTTGATAACTATTATGACTATAACCATATAGCAGAAAGAGGTGGCAATCCAGGATTATATTCAACTTATAAAGCAAAAGTAGATGGCTATTTTGGCACAATCTCCAATAAGGGTAGTGTAAGATATGACAATAACATGGAAAATTTTAAAACTATGGTAGAGTATTACTACTATATAATGAAATAAAATAATTCATAAATTAATCACACATTAATTAATTTGATTAAAAAAGGTATATATTATATAATGATTACGGAGACAAAAAGTGTTGTGAAAAGATGACTTTGTCCACAATTTGTCCACGTAGAGCAAAATAATCAAAATATTCATAATATGAATAATACTGATAATAAACACTGCTAAATGCCCATGAAATAATGAAATTATGCATAGTACTATATGTACCAATAATTGTATAAATACATCCAAATGGTTAGCATATAAAACAAGTAGGGAAGATAAAAAGAAATTAGGTTATTTAGCATACTTAGGTAATGGTGTAAAAGATTTCTTTCAAGATATTCATATGTATGATATTACTTATGAAGTAGATAATAAAATAAATCATGTTAAGACATCTATGATTTTAATATGTTCAGCAACTAGAGTAGCAGGCTTTGATTCGTTTTTTAAAGATGTAAAACTAGATGATAATAAATTTGAAGTATATATAATGCCAGCATCAAAAAGACTAGATTTACTTGGTGCACTTGGATTATCAGTTACTGGTAATCCAGAAAAAGTAAATAATGTTATTGCTTTTAGAACTAATAAAATAAAAATACATTTTAATAAATTATCACATAAAGCCTGGGATGTAGATGGTGAAGAATTAGAAATAAGAAAAAAAGATTATGAAATACATAATGAATGTGGTATTAAAATATTAATGCCAAATAAAAATATAAATAAATTATTTATAAACAAATAAAGAGCTCATTATCATGAACTCTTCTTTTTGAATTTAATATTACCTAATATATTTTTACATTTATCTTTTATTTTATTAAATATATTACTAAATATTTTATATAATTTATTATTTATTTTATCTATAAATTTACCTAATCGTGTTTTCTTTTTAGGTAATAAACTATCTATAAATTTATGTATTTTTTTACTAAATATAATAATTAAAGCAGATATTATTGAGATAATTAAACCCTGTTTTAAACCATTAGCTTCATAATAAATAACAATATTATGACTACCACTACTAGTATCAAAACCAAGTAATACATCACCATTTTTATATGTTTTAACTTCATTACCATCAACAAGTACATGCCATCCATCATCATATGGAATAGATGTATATACACTCATGTTATCATCAAGAGTAATGTTTGCAGTTATCTTTGATTCACTAAAACTAGTTATATCAGCTTTATAATTAGACAAATAATCATAAGCATCAACAAATTTATTATTATTTATTTGATACATATAAAAGGCATTACTAACATAACCATTATATCCAATAATAACATCAACTTTATCAGCACTTGAATTAATATTTATAACTTTTTTTTCATCATAACTTTCTGCATAATTATATGTAACTTCATCAGCAACACCAATATAATTTGAATAATTATCGTTATTATAATAAACATTACCACCGATAATAATAAAATCTATATTATAATTATTAGAATAAAAATATAAATTATCACCAGGATTAATATAACTATATTTAATTATTTTCTCTGTGCCATCATCATATAATTCATTAGTTTTATAAAGAATAGCTTCTTCAAGTACATCATTAACTCCACTAGCTTTATATATATAATCATTTTGTACTTTAAATGGATTATATAAATTATATTCCCAATCTTTAATAGTATTTTTAACACCATATATCAATCCGATATCATTATTAAATCTATTAGCTGTTTCATCAATAGTTTTAATTTTAGTATATCTCTTAGTATCATTACTATCACCAATAAAATACTTTATATCAAACATCATATCAACTATCGGAGTAGATTGAACATAATAATAACTATTAATACCATTACCAGGTATTCCAAGTTTTCTCATGAGTTTTGCCATAGATTCATAAGCCATTGATGAGAATGTTGTAAAGCCATGATAGTTATACCATGATGCATCGTTTAAAGTAAGCATTTGCGTATTTTCGATACGATAAAAATTAGAATTATCTTGATTTTTAACATAGCCTAATAGTTCTTCTGTAGAATCATAATCTGCATAAAAAACACTTAATACTTGTGTTATATTCCAGTTAGTATTAATAGATACTATACAATCAATAGATGCTGTAACTATTAATGCTATATAAAATAACATTTTCATATCACTAACATATTTAGTACCACTATAAAATATAAAATATAAAGTTAATAATATCATATTGATATATATTAAATTATTAGTAATACCAGCCCAACTATCTTTAGTAATCGCAAGTAATAAAGCCATTAAGAATACATATCCTAATACCATTAATCTATAATCATTTTTATTAATATATGTTATTGAATATCCTGCAATTGTAACCATTACAAATGTATATAAGAATGAATATCTATAAGGTAAATCATTAGGTACATGAAAAGCTGTTAATATATAATCAAGTGGTGCCCAGAAGAATGCTAAGATAAAGAAAACTAGTAAACATAAATAACATATTTTATTTTTAATTGGTATATCTAAATTAAGTAAGTATGCAAGTAATAAACCAACACCTAGAATACCACACGATATATTAGGTGCTGTGATATCATCAGAT
Source organism: uncultured bacterium (assembly GCA_900314465.1). Lineage (GTDB taxonomy): Bacteria > Bacillota_I > Bacilli_A > RF39 > UBA660 > UBA6985. The sequence goes on from OMVK01000015.1 coordinate 3,150, forward strand.
GCAAATACTGTAGTTGTAACACCAGTTAAATGATATTTTAAAAAATCTTCTAACTTGAATGCATAATATTGAGTAGTAGGCATCTTTCCACCAGTTGCACTTATGGATGACATAGATAAATACATTGGAATTAAAGCAACAGCAACAAGACCACCAGCTAATAGTGAAGAAATACCAAAATATACACATCTTTTAAAGAATAATTTAATATTTTCTTTAATATGTCCTCTTTTTAAATGGGTCTTATATATATTATAAATAAGGAAATATACTACTGAGAATATACATACCATATAACCTATAAAATAATTACTGAATAACATTAAAGCAAGCCATAACGTATAACCCTTCCATTTACCTTCATTAACAAGTCTTTCAATATTTAGTGTGATAAGTGGAGTAAATACCATACCATCAAGCCACATCAAGTCCCAATAATATGCACCAAAATATGCTGAGAAACCATAAATAAGACCTAAAGCTACATAAAACAAACTTTTATTTTTAAACTTCTTGGTTAAAAAATATACCATTGTAACTGATGCAAATACTGCTTTAGCACCAATAATATATGAATAAGAAGTTATTAAATTACTTCGATTAAATAAAAACATTATTAAATTAAATGGACTAGATAAATAATTAAAGAAATTTCTAAAGAATGGAAGCCCGAGACCCATATTAAAAGAATAAATCAACGATGAACCATGATGAACTCTATCATATAATTCAGCCATCATTGGACCATATTGATGAAAGAAATCCACACATAGTAACGATTTACTACCAAATGGAGTTACATCATTAAATACATATAATAACGATATAATAACTGTAGCTGCAATAAAAGTAATTACGTATATTTTACCATTACTAATAGATTTTAATAGTTTTTTTAATTTGTCTTTCACACTAGGTCACCTAAATTAATTATATCTAAAATAACCTTTGATTGATAGTTAATCTCGTTTTTTCTTGCAAAATAAAGTAGTTTGTTATATTATTTAGTAGTTAAGAAAAAGGGAGTGAGTTTATGGATAAAATCATAAATGTTGCTGTAGTTGCACACGTCGATGCTGGAAAAAGTACTTTAGTAGATGCTCTATTAAGACAAAATGGTGCTTTTGGTGCACACGATGAAATAATTGATCAACAAATGGATTCAGATCAAATAGAAAGAGAAAGAGGTATCACAATATATTCTAAAAATTGTGCTATTAAATATAAAGGATATAAAATAAATATTGTTGATACTCCGGGACATGCTGATTTCTCATCAGAAGTAGAAAGAATAATAAGAACAGTTGATACTGTTATCTTGATTGTAGATGCTGCTGAAGGACCAATGCCGCAAACAAGATTTGTTTTATCAAAGGCACTTGAACAACATTTAAGACCAATATTATTTATTAATAAAATTGATAAGAAAGATGCACGTATACAAGAAGTAGTTAATGAAACTTTTGATCTGTTTGTTGATTTAAATGCAACAGATGAACAATTAGATTTCCCAATTGTCTATGGTATAGCTCGTGATGGTATTGCTACTTTAGATCCTAACGATTTAGGTAATAAGACAATTGAACCATTACTAGACGTTGTATTAAAACAAGTTAAACCATATGAAGGTAGTGAATCTGATGATTTACAACTTCAAGTATCTCAACTTGCGTATGATGATTATATAGGTCGTTTAGGTATCGGTCGTATTTCTAAAGGTGTAATTAAGTCTGGTGAACAAGTTACCTTAGTAAAAAATAGTGGTGAAGAAACTAATTTTAAGATAACTAAGTTATTTGTTAACGAAGGTATGAAGAGAGTTGAAAAGACTGAAGCATACTATGGTGATATCGTAACATTTGCTGGATGTGATCATATTTCTATTGGTGATACTGTATGTTCATTTGGCAAACCTAATCCACTTCCTCCAATTAAAATCGAAGATCCAACTTTATCTATGAATTTTTTAGTAAATGATGGACCTTTTGCTGGTAAATCAGGTAAGTTTGTAACATCAAGACATATCAGAGAACGTTTATTCCGTGAACTTGAAACTAACGTTGGTTTACGAGTTGAGGAATTACCTGGAACTGATGGTTATAAAGTATCAGGTCGTGGTGAATTACACTTATCTATTTTACTTGAAAATATGAGAAGAGAAGGATATGAATTATGTGTATCTAAACCACAAGTTTTATATCACGAAGAAAATGGTGTTAAAACTGAACCTTTTGAAGAAGTAATAGTAAATGTACCAAATGATTATGCATCAAAAGTAGTACAAGATATTCAAGAGAGAAAAGGTGTACTTACAAGTATGAGTACAACACCTGATAATTATACTCACTTAATTTTTTCAGCTCCTACTAGAGGTTTAATAGGTTATCGTTCAGCATTTATTACTAATACTCGTGGTCAGGGTATAATGGTAAGATCATTTGAAGGATATAAACCATATGCTGGTGAAGTTCAATCGCGTAAAAATGGTGTACTAGTATCTATGGAAACAGGAAAGACTTTAGGATTCTCTCTATATAATTTACAAGATAGAGGAGAATTAATAGTTGGACCAGCAACTGATGTATATGTTGGTATGATAGTTGGTATTCATAATCGTGAAAATGATTTAAATGTTAACCCATGCAAGAATAAGGAAATGTCAAATACTCGTTCTAAATCATCAGATGAAGCAATTACACTTGCACCATATAGAACATTCTCACTTGAGGAAGCTCTAGAATTTATCGCTGATGATGAATATGTCGAAGTAACTCCAGATGCTATTAGACTTAGAAAAGCAGTATTAGATCCAAACGAAAGATTTAGAATAAATAGAAACAATAAAAAAGAACAATAATTATTGCTCTTAATATCATAAAAACTCTTAGATTTTCTAAGAGTTTTATTATTTTTTATTATCTTGTTTAATATCTAAATGATCTAAGTTTTGATTAAATTCATTTTCAATATAATTAGTTGTTATTAACTTCTTAAATATTCTTTGTGAAATTATTAAATCAAATTCACCAATAAATTCATATACCGTTGGATTCCATTTTAATTTAAATTGATTAATACCATTATATACTGATTTATCACTGAAATTACCTGATACACCACCTATATCACAAAAATCAAAATATGGTTTATATCTTTCACATACAGCATAATACAAGAAATGATTTGGATTTAATGATTTAAATTCTTCTGAATAACCAGATGCAATTATAGATACTCTATTAAAGTGTTTTATTACAAGTGCACCAGCTACATAAGCTGTACTATTCTTTTTAAGTTCTCTAGTTGCTTCGATAATATTATTTTTAAAAGATTCAAGTCTCTTATCAGAAGCCATTTTATTATTTAAATTTCTTGGTGTAGGATCAGTTTGTATAATTCTATTACATTCATCATTATGTTGCTGTTCTTTATTATATTCATCTCTAATATAAGCAAGTCTCTTTTCAAAATCCACTTTAACGAATAATAAATCAATAGAGTTATCCATATCAAATTTATTATAAAAAGACTTATAATAATTAGCATCCCTTTTAGTTTTTAGCATTGGATATAATTTATCTATAGATTTAACATCTTCTAATACTAAAGACATGCCTGTTTTTACACATTTTCTTATTTTTTTACGATAATTTCTAGATATACTATTAATACTAAAATTCTTTAAGTTAATATAAGCATTAAATCTCGGTAAGACATTATTAAATTCATACAATTCTTTTCTTCTTTTAACACCAATTTCTTTAAGTATATCAATAACTCTAACATTGCCATTATAACTCATTTCATATTTATGTTCTTTGTCAGTTTGACCAATAATAATCTCTGGATTAAATTTAATAAATATAAAATTTTGTTCATAATAATATTTTCTTAAATCTTTAAAGAAATTTTTAACTAGATTTTCATCATAATAATTAATTAAGAAACCTTTAGGTGCATAACCATATTTAGTATCACCAGTTATTTTTTTAGTTAATATTAAAGCAGCAGCTTGCAAACTTCCATTATCATCTTGATAGCCAATAAAATCAAAGTTAAAACCAATATCAGACATTAATGATGCATATTTATATGTTTGCATATAGTTATTTAATGGATGATATTTGGCAAAGTTTTCAAATTGAGAATATTCTAGACTTACAATTCTCACACAAGCCACTTCCTTCCTAGTAGATTATATCATAATATATATTATAATAATAATGAAAATAATTAGTATTTACAAGGTTAATTTATTAAGTTATTGTTGTATTTGACTCTAACTTATGCTAAATTATTAAGGAATCAGGTGATATTATGGAAACAGCATTAATAGTTATATCAGTTATCTTAATAGCTTTAGTTTTATTACAAAGTGGAAATGCAGAAGATAGTGGACAAATTATTTCTGGAGGAAATTCTGATTTATTTCGTAATGTAAAAGAAAGAGGATCAGAACTTGTTTTATCTAGATTAACTATGATTTTAGGAATAGCATTCTTCGTTATTTCTCTAGTTATCTATTTACAGGGCTAGGCACTTTATAAGTGCTTTTTTATTTATCTGATATTATAATAAAAGAGGTGATTGTTATGAACAATGATATGAAGCAAAAAGGAATTCAAAATGATATTAAAAACTTTTTAGATAATAAATATGATGCAGTAACTTATCAAGATATTGAAGACCATTTCGTTAAGATGCTAGGAAGAGCATTATCAGTAAATGAAACCACTGAACTTATGAGAGCTTTAAATGAATTAACTAATACAAGTGAATTATATTGTACAAATAAAGGTAAATATATATTAATAAAGAATTTACCAAACTATACTACAGGTGTATTACAAGTTAAAGCTTCTGGTAATGCTTTCTTAATTCAAGATAAAAAAGGCACTAAAGATGTATTTATTCCTAAAGAACATATTAGAGGTGCAAATGATGGAAAGATTGCTTTAGATGGTGATAAAGTACTTGTTGAAATAATAGGAAATCAAACTGTTAAACCTGAAGGTAAAATAATTAAAGTTATTGAAAGAAATGATAAATATATTATTGGTACAGTAAGTCCATATAAAGGTAATATGGAATTTATACCAAAAGATGATAAATATAAAAATATCAATTTATTAATAGATCGAAGAGCTTTAAATAAATGTGTTGATGGTGAAGTGTTAGCAGTATGTATTAGAGATAATCCTAATACTAAAGAAATTGAAGGAGAAATTAAAGCACATATTGGTCATAAAGACGATCCTAATATGGATAATATAGCATTAGCTGCTGAATATGGTGTATTTGCTGATTTTCCTGAAGAAGTCATGGAACAAGTTAAAAAACTACCTACTGAAGTTAGAGATGAAGATAGAGTTGGTAGAGTAGATTTAAGAGATAAAATGATTTTTACTATCGATGGTAAAGATACTAAAGATATTGATGATGCAATCAGTTTAGATAAAGATGAATATGGTAATTATATTCTTGGAGTTCATATCGCTGATGTAGCTTATTATGTTCCAGAAGGTTCACCACTTGATCTTGAAGCATATAAAAGAGGAACATCAAATTATTTAGGTGACTCAGTATTCCCAATGTACCCACATGAACTATCTAATGGTATATGTTCATTAAACGAAGACGTTGATAGATGTGCAATAACTTGTGAAATGACTATTAATCCTAAAGGTAAAGTAATTTCTTATAAAGTATTCCCATCAGTAATACATTCAAATAAAAAGATGAATTATGATGATGTTAATAGTGTTATTGAGAAAAATATTGTACCTGAAGGTTATGAACCATTTGCTGATAAATTAAAAGAGATGAATGAACTACATAAGCTAGTTAGAAATAAAAGAATGAAAAGTGGTGCAATTGACTTTGATACATCAGAGACTAAATATTTATTTGATGAAAATCATAAATGTATAGGTGCTAAAATAATTGAACGTGGTGAAGGCGAAAAACTTATCGAAGACTTTATGGTACTTGCAAATGAAGCGGTTTCTAAAGCTGTAACATTTGGTATTACTGATAGTGATGCTCAATACAATGAAGATAAAGTAAATCCATGTATTTATCGTGTACATGATGTACCAATTCAAGATAAGGTAAATGATTTTATTGCTTTATGTTCAAGATTAGATTGTCAAATTAAAGGAAAATTTTCTGATGTAACTAAACCAAGTCAATTCAAAAAATTAATAGATCAAATAAATAAATTACCAGATGAAAAAAAAGAATTCTTGTTACCATTAGCAATTAGAACTATGGCAAAAGCTAAATATAGTACTGAAAATATCGGACACTTTGGTTTAGCATTACAATATTATTCACATTTTACTTCACCAATAAGAAGATATCCAGATACTACATTACATAGATTGATAAGAGATTTATTATTTTCAAAAGAGCAAAATAATAATAGGGCACATTTATATACAGTAAGTGATCCAAAAACTTATTGGGAAAACAATTTGCCTGAAGTTGCTAAGCAATCATCTGACAGAGAAACTAATGCCGATGAACTTGAAAGAACTGCTGATGATATGTATGCAGCCGAATATATGCAAGATCACATTGGAGAATACTTTGATGTTTCAGTATCTGGATTTAATCAAAAGGGTATGTTTGTTAAAGATTTAAAATATGGCTTTGAAGGCATGCTTAAATATGAAGATATACAAAATAGCCATTTTGAATACAACCAAGACTTAATCTGCGCAGTAGATAGAAAAAGTAAAAAAGTTTATAACCTAGGTGATAAACTACACTTAATGTGTATAGGTGCATCTAAAGAACAAAGAATAGTTGATTTTGGCTATCAATTAGTAAAAGAAAATAAACCAGAAAAAGTTACTAATAGTCATTCATATCGTGATAATAAGAAAAATGATAAACAATTTGGAAAGAAACATAAATCATGGAAATAACAAATAGAAAAGCTTATTATGATTATTATGTATTAAAAGAAATTGAGTGTGGAATATCTTTAACAGGTACTGAAATAAAATCAATTAGAAAAGGTAGTGCTAATTTAAAAGATACTTATGCTCGTATTAAAAATAATGAAGTATATATAATAAATATGTATATAGCTAAATATAATGAAGGTAATAATTTTAATCATGATGAAAGAAGAGAAAGAAAATTATTACTACATAAAAATGAAATAATAAGATTAAGTGATAATTTAAGAGAATCAGGTTTAACACTTGTTCCCTTAAAATTATATTTTAAAAATAATAAAGCAAAAATACTCTTAGGTTTATGTCGTGGTAAGAAAAAATATGATAAAAGAGAGACAATAAAGAAAAGAGATATTGAAAGAGAACAAAAGAATATTAATTATTGATATTCTTTTTTATATAGAAAATATATACATAACCATTTTTCTTTTATTTTTCATATTATTTGTTATAATAATTATAAGGAAGGTGATGTTATGAATATTAATATTCGTGGCGACAAAATAAAAGTTACTCAGGCAATCAAAAATTATATCATGGATAAAATGTCCAGACTTGATAAATATTTTGAAGAGCCTAATTCAATTGATGTGCATGTATTAATAAGAGCTAAGAATAATATTGAGACTATTGAGGTTACAATACCAACAAATAAGTATACTCTAAGAGCTGAGCAAAGCGCAGAAGACTTATATGCAGCAATTGATTTAGTTATTGATGTGCTTGAAAGACAAATTAGAAAGAATAAGACTAAACTTAATGATCGCAAAAAAGCAGATCCTGACCTAGATTTAGCATTTCTTGAACCAATGAAAGATGATGTAAAGGAAGATAAAGGGAAAATAGTAAAAAGAAAAACAGTTGAATCAAAACCAATGAGTATTGAAGAAGCTGTCTTACAAATGGAACTAATAGATCATGATTTCTTTATATATGACGATGTTGATGAGGAATGTACTGCTGTAGTTTACAAAAGAAAAGATGGAAACTATGGTGTAATCTATTCTAAATAACTTATTTTTATTATTAATGGTGCAATTATTGAACTAATTGCATCTTTTTTGTGTTATAATACAATTCATGTAATAAATAATGATATTATTTATACTTATTTATGATAAAATAAAATTATTGGAGGTTTTTTATATGGGATTCTTAAGAGGATTATTAGATACACAATATAAAGAATTAAAAAAATTCAGAAAAATAGCTGATAAAATAGATGCTTTAGATGAAAAGTTCTCTAAAATGAGTGATGATGAACTAAAGCATATGACTAAAGATTTAAAAGAAAGACTTCAAAATGGTAAGACAGTTAATGATGAAGATATAATTGTTGATGCTTTTGCTACTGCAAGAGAAGCAGCTTATCGTGTAATTGGTGAAAAACCATATTATGTTCAATTACTTGGTGGACTTGCACTTCATTTTGGTAACATTGCTGAAATGAAAACTGGTGAAGGTAAAACTATTACTACTGTACTTCCTGCTTATTTAAATGCCTTAACTGGTGAGGGTGTGCATGTTGTTACAGTTAATGAATACTTAACAGAACGTAATGCTGAATGGATGGGACCTATTTATGAATATTTAGGTTTAACTGTAGGTGTTAATAAGAACTCACTTACTATGTCTAATGAAGAAAAACGTGCAGCTTATGCTTGCGATATTACATATACAACTAATAACGAAGTTGGTTTTGATTATCTAAGAGATAATATGGTAGTTAGAAAAGAAGATAGAGTTCAACGTGGTCTTAATTATGTAATACTAGATGAAGTAGACTCAATCTTAATAGATGAAGCAAGAACACCACTAATTATTTCTGGTGGTAAAGTTAATTCAGCAAACTTATATATACAAGCCGATAAGGCAGTAAAAACATTACAAGAAGATACAGATTATACTGTAGATTTAAAGACAAAAAGTGTAATGTTAACCGAAGAAGGATCTAATAAGATAGAAAAATACTTTGGTATTAATAATCTATATGATGCTGATAATACTGTACTTGTTCATCATGTTAACCAAGCATTAAAGGCAAATTATGGAATGAGTAAAGATGTTGATTATGTTGTTAATGGTGAAGGTAAAGTTGTAATAGTTGATCAATTTACTGGACGTTTAATGGAAGGTAGACAATTCTCTGATGGACTTCATCAAGCTATCGAAGCTAAAGAGGGCGTAAAGATTAACGAAGAAACTAGAACAATGGCAACAATTACATTCCAGAATTTCTTTAGAATGTATAAGAAAATTTCTGGTATGACTGGTACTGCTAAGACTGAAGAAGAAGAGTTCCGCGATATCTATAATATGTATGTTATTGAGATACCTACAAATAAACCATGCATAAGAAAAGATATGACAGATATCATGTATGCAACAGAAGCTGGAAAATATAAAGCAATAGTTGAATTTATTAAACAAGTACATGAAACTGGCGAACCTATACTAGTTGGTACAATATCTGTTGAAAATAACGAAAAATTATCAAAAATGCTTACTAAAGCAGGTATTAGACATGAAGTATTAAATGCCAAAAATAATGCACGTGAAGCTGAAATAATTGCAAAAGCTGGTCAAAAAGGTGCAGTAACAATTGCAACAAATATGGCAGGACGTGGAACCGATATTAAATTAGGTGAAGGTGTTGCAGAACTTGGTGGACTTTGTGTAATTGGTACAGAAAGACATGAATCACGTCGTATTGATAATCAGTTAAGAGGTCGTGCAGGTCGTCAAGGTGACCCAGGTTATTCACAATTCTTTATATCATTTGAAGACGATTTGTTAAAGAGATTTATTCCTGAAAGTGTTAAAAATCAGGTAAAAGCCCTAGGTTTAGATGAAATGCAACAAGTAAGATCTAAAATGTTTGCAAGATCTGTTGAAAGTGCGCAAAAGAAAGTTGAAGGGAACAACTACGACTTACGTAAGAGTTTACTAGATTATGATAATATTGTTTCTGAACAAAGAAATATAATTTATAAAAGACGTAATGAAATACTTGATTCAGAAGATATACATAAAGTAGTTCTTGAAATTATCGAAGATTATATAGATGATTTAGTACATTCACATTTAGCACCTGAAGGATATTTAACTGATGATGACTTAGATAATATTTGTGAAACAGTAAATAAATTGACTAAACATGAAAAAGTAGATGCAAAAGAATTATCAGGTAAATCTGAAGATGAAGTATATGATTATATAGTTGATAAAGTTAAGAAAGATTACGAAGAGAAAATATCAATAGTTCCTAGTGAAATAGTTAGTGACTTTGAAAGACATATCTCACTAAGAGTTATTGATGAAGCATGGATTAAACATATTGCTGATATGGATAACTTACGTGAAGGTATTGGTCTTCGTGGATATGGTCAAAGAAGTCCATTACAAGCTTATGCACTCGAAGGTTATGATATGTTTGAAGCAATGCAAGATGGAATTGAAAAGTCTATTGCAGAATTCTTATTAAGAATGGAAATAAGACAAAATACTCAAGCTAGACCAATTAAAGGTGTTGCTGAAGATGGTAAAAAGAAAGAAAATAAACCTGCAGTAGCAGCTGATAAACTTGGTAGAAATGACCCATGTTGGTGTGGATCAGGACTTAAATTTAAGAATTGTCATGGTAGACCTGGTCATGAAAATGATCCAGTACCTGAAAAGACTGAAAAAGCACCAGAAACTAAAGAAAAGAAAACAACTAAGAAGACAACTAAAAAAACTAGAAAGAATAATAAAAAGAAATAAAATATATAAGATACTTAACAGTTATGTTGAGTATTTTTTTATCAAAGAATATTTTAAAATATCTAAATTAAACAAGTATAAGATATAGTTAAAATATAAAACTAATTAAATAAAAATCAATTTATAAAACAGTATGAAACTCTTAATAAAGATAATAATTATAAAATATTAATTAACTTATTGTATAAAGTATTTGTAAATTTTTAATGATTTCTATTATAGATAAAGACAATTATGGTATATATATAATAGAGGTGTGATGAACATGAATGATTTTGAAATATATGATTTAGTAAAAAAGTTTCCAATCGGAGAACCGGCAAAAAATAGAGAAGAATTATTAAGCAAAGCTGGAATTATATCTTATTTAGCTCCATATCAAGATGAATTGAGTAACTATGAAAATCAAGATGAACTTGAAGAAAAAGTTAAAGAATATTTAGGAAGAGTGCTTGAAGTAAGAGAAGACGAAAGAATACCTGAAGTGTATGAAGCTGAAAACATCCTACATTTAAGTAAAGGTTTCTTACAGGATTATGGTAAAGTTGAATATATAAAAGAAAATGACCCAAATTTTAGTAGGATATATAATATTATTTCTCGTAATTTAGAATTAAACTATGAAAAATCTGGTAGAGGAAGGTAATATATTTGTAAAATATTTTAAAAATCATTGACTAATTATTTATAATATAGAGGTGTATGATATATGAATAAGGATGGTAAAAATATTGCGATTGCTTCATTATTAATTTTAGTTTTATTTATGTCAATAGGTTATGCAGCACTTGCACAAACATTAAATTTAAATAGTACAGCAACTATTTCAGGAAAATGGAATATTGAAATAACCAATATTACTGCCTCATCTACTACTGGAACAGCAGATGGTGGAACTCCAAGTTTTACAGCATCTCAAGCAACATTTGATCCAACACTATATAAACCTGGTGACTCTGTAACATATACAATAACTGTTAAAAATATGGGAAACATTGATGCAAAATTCGATAGCATGAAACTAACTGAAACAGCTGGTGGTTCTCCTGCAATAATATATACAAATACTGAACCAGGTGCATCATTAACAGCAGGCTCTGAAACTACATTTACAGTAACAGCAACATATGATTCAAGTTATACAGATATTCCAAGTATTACAACAAAAACTATTACTGGTACAGTAGAATATGTTCAAGCGTAATATATAAGCAATAGAAGGTAATACTTCTATTGCTTTTTTATTGAGGTGTAATGATGAAAAATAAAAAAAGAAAATTTAAAAAGTTTTTTAATAAAAATGGAATATTAATATTTATAGTATCTGTTGCAACTTTTGTATTATTAATGACGACAGGATATGCAACTCTCAAAACTGATTTATCTCTAAAAAGTGAAGCAAGTATAGTTAAAACACAAACAACTACAACTTCTAGTGCAAGTGATGATCAAACAAAAACTTGTGAAACATATATAACATACTCACAAACCACTAGTTGGCAAGAAGGTACTAATTTACATTATCAGTTAAATTTAACATTAACTAACAATTCATCAACTGATATCACTAACTGGAGAATTAAATTCTCTGATTCTAATAATTATACTCTTACTAGTTATAATGGAACAGTAACTAATTCTAATGATAAGTATTATATTTCTAATCTTAGTTATAATGGAACTATTTCTTCTGGTGGAAACATATCTATTGTAATTGATGTTGTAACTGCAAGAACAGATATTGATACAATCATGAAAAGTATATATATAGTTGATTGTGGTAGAGCATCTTCAGGAGAAGATAAAACAATTACTTCTGGTAATGCATCACTTTCAATTGGTCAACTTGAAACACAACTTGATGCTGAAGTCAAAACAACATATGCAGCATATGGCTTTAATCAATATGAGATTAAAATAACTAATAATTCGGCATATAAAATAACAAACTGGCGTGGTAATGTATATTTTGGAGATAGTAAGTTACAAGCAATATGGTCTGTAACTCAAACACAAACAAATACTAATAATGTATTGATATCAGATAATGGCAATGGTTCAATTGCTATTGGAGGTTCAGTAACACTATATCTACAACTAACAACAAATGATACGTCATATGTTCCAGACGTCGTATTTGCCGGAACATATACAACATCTTAGGAGATTAACTATGAAAAAAATAAATAATATTGAAATAATATTACTAACTTTAATATGTTTTATTATAAGTATTATTATACAAATTAATTATAATGATTTATTTATTAAAATAATTAATCCCATATTCTGGCTAATAATAGGAATAATATATTATATTAAAAGTAAAAAAGTATATTTTAGGTATAACAATTATAAATTATATAAAAATAAATTAATAATTTGGATGATATTATATATATTAATAATATTTGATATAGGTTTTTTTACTGGATATGGTAAGAATCCCTATAATACAAGTATAATTGGTATATTGAATAATATTATACAAATAATAATACCTATTGTAGGAATAGAAATATTAAGATCATATTTTATTAATAAAAATAAGAATAATAAATTAATAAATATTATATTCATTATATTAATATTTATGATTGAAGCTAATATTCCATATTATATAAATAATATTAATGATAGAGAATTAATATTTAAGTATTTTTGTTCTACAACTGCACCATTAATATTTACAAGCTTTATAAGTTCATATTTTGTCTTATTAGGTTCTTATAAATTATCATTAATATATAGACTAATAAGTGAACTTATATTTATATTATTACCTATAATACCTAATATAGATTGGTTTGTTAAAGGTACATCATCTATTATATTTATATCAATATTATATATTGTATATAAGTATAAATATGTAAAATTAGACGAAAATGAAGAAAGAATAAATAGAAGTAATAATAAAGTTATTTATCCATTAACTATTACAGCATGTATATTATTAGTTTTATTTATGTTAGGCGTATTTAAATATGAACCTATAGCTATTGTATCTAATAGTATGGTTCCTGTATATTCAAGAGGTGATATTGTAATATACGAAAAGTTTAGTGAAGAAGAATTGAAAAAGCTTAAAGAAGGTAATATTATTATTTATAAAGTAGGAGATAAGCTTGTTGCTCATCGAATTAAAAAAGTTATTATGGAAGATGGAAGAATTAAATATTTAACTAAAGGAGATAATAATCAATCAGAAGATGGTATACATGTTGATGTAAGTGATATCAAAGGTGTTTATGTTGGCTCAATTAAATATTTAGGTTATCCAACAGTAATATTAAATGAATTTTTTGCTAAGTAATAGAAAGAGGTTTATATGAAAATTAATAAAAAAATATCAATTATTAGTATATTATTAATAATAATTGGTATTGCATTAATAGTAAGTACAGTTAGTACAACTGAAGGAGGAATAGATTCTTTTAATTATAATATTAAAAGAAATGTATATTCTAGTGTAGAACTATTACCTAATAATTTTTATGACAATAATAATGTAATTAGTTCTTCATATCCTGCTAATTTAATAAATAAGATAAATTTAAATTATGTATATAATTATAGTGGTAATCTTTCTTCTAATTATTCTTATAGTTATAATATTAAAGCTTATTTGGTAGGTAATTATAATGATTCAGAAGTATGGAGAAAAGAATATGATTTATTACCTACTACAGAAATAAAAAAAGGTAAGAGTATAAATATAAATGATAATATATCTATAGATTATCAAATATATAAGAATTTAGTTAATCAATATAATTATGACACTAATATAACTACTGATTCTTATTTATTAGTACAAATGAATATTAATGGTAGTAATATAATAGATAGTAGTAGTGAAAACGATGATAATAATGTTATAAATGATAAAATAGAAGTTAAGATACCTATAAATAATTATGTTACTTCTGTAGAAAATACTTATGATAAGAGTTCAACAGGTACTTATGCTTTAAACAATAAAATTGATAATAATAGATTAATAATTATTGTTACAGGTTCAGTAAGTATATTAGTTGCTATATTATTAATATTATATAGTTTAAGAAATCAAGAATTAACTCAAGTAGAAAAATATAAGAGAAATGTAAATCAAATAGAAAAAGATTATTCAGATTTAATTGTTGTTGTAACTAATGAACCTGATGTATTAACACTTAAAAAAATGTATATTGAAAAAATAGAAGATATGATTGATATAGCAGATCAAAATAAAGTAAATATAATTCAATATGAAGTTATAAAAAATAGAAAAACTAATTTATATGCAATTATTGGTAAATATGTTTATATTTATACAATTACAAGTAAAGATATTAAATAAGAGATGTTAAATACATCTTTTATTTTTTTATAATATAATTTGCAAAATTAATATTATATTGTTATAATTAACTAAGCAAAAAGGGGGATTAATAATATGTATCGTGGTGAAGTTATAATTATTCCGAATGATGATATTATTGAGAGTGAAATAAAATAAGGTATATATATGAATCACATGGAAGCTATTGAAAACTTTGTTAGAAAATACAAACTTAATTATGATTTAAAGAAATTAGATTATCAAGAAGCACCACTTGCTCTAGCAAGAGATGGACATTTATTGATAAAAATAGTTTATAATCAAGGATTAGCAATCTTTTATATACCAGGTAAAGTAAGTGAAAGACAAAAAGAATGGTTAGATTATCATAAATTTGATTTAAGTAAATATGTTAAAATTGGTGGCTATATGCTTAATGATGATAATATTGATGGGTTATATGGGCTGAATAATATTTTATCTGAGATAAATGGAAAGAGAAAAAGATAATTTCTCTTTTATTTATGCATAATTTTAGTATAATACTAATAAAAGAGGGAGTTTTTATGGTTAAAGATAAAGTAGAAGATATCTTAAATGTGGGTATTCCAACATATAATAATATTGAGTTAAATGTTACTAGTTTAACAGCTAATGCTCATAATGATTATTCAAGTACTATTGATGCAGAAAGACACATGTTTGATGAAGCAACTAAGAGAGTAGAAGCTACTACAGGATTGTCTAAAGAAGATAAATTAGATAATATATTAAGTAATATTTTATTTCATAGTAATATTACAAATTCTAAAAGTAATATTTATATAGATAATAAAGAAAAAAAGTTAAATTTATTTAGAAATTTAATAGATTTACATAATTATGAAAATAATACAGATATCGAAATATCTAATAGATTAAAACAGTATGATTCTATACGTAATTATGTACAAAATAATAGTTATACTACACAAATGCATAATTATTTAAAAGATAATTATTATAGAGTATATTATGCAAGAAGATATGGTGATGATTTGCGTACATATTTAAATGTTGTTGATAGATATTATAATGAATTATTAAATCATCAAGATGATATAAACAATATAGATTTATCAGATTTAATATCTGAATATATAGAATATTTAGATATAGATAAACTAGTAAATCAAATATTATTATCAGATATTAATATAACAAAAAAATTTTTAAATAAAAATGATATATATAATGCTAAACAATACTTCTTTTTAGTATCAGCTTTTATGCATGAATATACAGTAGATCCTAATAGTGAATTATTTAAAGAATATTATAAATTAATATATAATTATCCATATTTAGAAACATTATATATGAATAGAGATTTATTTATTAATAATAATTATTCAGATAATATGAAAGTTATTGATAACTTATTAAATATTAAAAAATTTACAACTAGTGATTCATTTGTAAAACCAGGCATGAATTATGAAAAGAAAGATGATAATCCATCTTCTAGAAAAAGAATACCTCTTACTGATGAAGATAAGAAAATAATTAATGATTATCTTAATGAAAAATTATATACATATTTAAAATACAATCCTATTCTTCAAATTGAAACTATAAATAATTTTAAAAATTATATAGGTTTCTTATATAGTAATGGCATTGTTTTAACAGATCGTATGTATAATGTAAAAAGTCTAAGTGAATTAAAGAAGGATGCTATATATGTGTTTAATTCATCCAATTTTGAAGAAGCGATTAAACATGATAAACAAGATTTGATTGGTAAAGTTCCAAGAATAATGCACAAAAATAACTGGCAAGATAAAGTAAAAGATTATGCAAACATGGATACTAATGGTATATATGATGATGACACAAATAATTTAGTATTAAAAAGAAACAAATAAAAGGCGATAATAAATATCACCTTTTTATGTAGTTTTTTACATTTCATCATAGTGCTTCTTTAATACTTTTTTTAAAGATTTAGCAGAAGTTATACTATTTTCAGTAAGACCATAGGCATTTAATATATTACTATTAGTACCTTTTAGTGAGTCTACAGAAAAATTCATAATGTTATTTTTAGTAGCTTCGGGATTACATTTATATTGCTCATAAAATTTATAGGCAATAATTTTACCATATAAATATCTATATAAATTTTCATAACAATCATAGTTATATAATATAAATTTATTTTTATCTTCACTAATATTAAATTCATATAATAAATTCTTAAGTAATAATAAACTTTCGATAATTAATTTATCATATGCTCTTTGAATAGAATTACTATCTTTTTGTAATGATGGTATCTTATTTAAATAATCAGCACATATTATCTCAATAAAAGATGGATATACTTCGATAAATTTAGTCATATTTAAATTATTATCCATTAAATCATTATTGTTTTTGGTAGATACAAATGAATGAATAGTTTCGTGTACTAAAGATATAACATCATTTAAATTATTATTTTCTTTAATATTAATATATGAAGTAATATTACCTAAGCCACATGTAGTATAACCATCATAATCTTCATCTTGTAAAGTACTACTAAAAGTTATATTTCCATTATTTATTATTTTATTAAAATAATCATATATATTTTTATCATATTCTTTAAAAAAATCATTAGCAAGTTTATAAGAATCATAATTACTAATATATCTTTTTTCATTACCCCATGGAGTATAATAATCACTTATTTTATTATATATCTTACACATTCTTTTATTTAAATCGTATTCATCGTAAAATGAATTAATTCGATAATCTATCCCTTTTTTTGTAGTTCTATATGTATTTTTCTTTAACATTTCATATTCAAGTTCCTGAGGAATATCAATATCAATATTAGTATCAATAATAACATCTATTAATTGAGATACTATTGTACATAGCTTTATATATTTTTTCTCACTTGTACATTGCTTTATTTGATCTTTTAATACATATAAATCTTTTTGTAGCTTCTTTTTATAACCGATATCATCCATAATAGCCCTCATACTAATTCCTTTATCAATTAAATAAATATTATAATTTTTTTTAATTGTTTGCAATAATAATAAAGATTATATATAATATTTCATATTGAAAAGAGGAATAATAATGGGAAATAACAATGATAAATATTATCAACATACTGATGATTTAATAGATTATATAAAAAAACATATTCATAATGATGAAGTTCTTAATAATATATTACTTTATCAAGATAATCAGATAGATAAATATAATAAAATAAATAATGTTTCTAAAAAGACAGCACTATTAAGTGGATTATCTTTTTTAGTAACTGGTTCAAGAAAGTTTAAAGGGACTAAAACAGGAAAAACATTAAGAGTTGTTTCAAGTGTTTTTATGGGTGTAAATTCATTACTTTACTTGTATTCTGCATCTAAATTAGATAAATATAAAAAAGAAAATAAAGATTTTCAAGATTATGTAAATGATTTAGATGATAATAATTATGATTTAGACGATATCGAAGATGATATTGATGAAAAAGAACATACTAGAATAAGAAAATAGTATGTTTTTTTGTAAATAAAATGAAATGTTTTATAAATGTTGCAAATGCAACAAATAGATATATTTCTTAATGATATAATCACTTTGGAGGTAAGATAATGAGAGACGAATGGAAACGTTTTAAGAAGGGTAATTGGATTAATGAAATTAATGTAAGTGATTTTATCAAGAAGAATTATAAGCCGTATGATGGTGATGAAAGCTTTCTTGAGGGAACTACTGAAAAAACAGATAAAATATGGCATAAATGTGAAGATTTATTAAATGAAGAATTAAAAAAACATGTACTTGATATTGATACTGAGCATATGTCTGGAATAAATTCTTTCAAACCAGGGTATATATGTGATGATGATAATGTAATTGTTGGTCTTCAAACTGATGCACCACTTAAAAGAATAGTAAATCCATATGGTGGTATTAGAATGGTTTATGAAGAATTAGATGCCTATGGATATAAACTAGATAGTAATGTTGATAAATACTTTAATGAATTTAGAAAGTCACATAATGAAGGAGTATTTGATGCATATACTAGTGATATTAGAAAAGCAAGACATGTAGGTTTGTTAACTGGTTTACCTGATGCTTATGGAAGAGGAAGAATAATAGGAGATTACAGAAGAATTGCTTTATATGGCATAGATAGAATAAAAGAAGAAAAGCAAAAAGATTTAGATAAGTTAGTTGGAGATATGACGGATGATTTAATAAGAAGACGTGAAGAAGTATCTATGCAAATAAAAGCACTAGATGAAATAGGCAAAATGGGCGCATCATATGGTTTTGATTTATATAGACCAGCATCTTCTGCTAAGGAAGCTATTCAATATACTTATTTTGGCTATCTTGCTAGTGTTAAAGAAAATAATGGTGCAGCTATGTCTTTGGGTAGAGTAGATGCATTCTTAGATATTTATATTGAAAGAGATTTAAAAGAAAAAAAGATAACAGAGAAAGAAGCCCAAGAATTAATAGATAATTTTATTATTAAATTAAGACTTGTAAGACATTTAAGAACACCTGAATATGATGAATTATTTTCAGGAGATCCAACATGGGTAACATGCTCAATTGGTGGCATGAGTAGTGATGGGAGACACATGGTTACTAAGAATTCATATCGTATTTTACATACTCTTGAAAACTTAGATCCAGCACCAGAACCTAATATGACAATTTTATGGAGTGATAAATTACCAAATAATTTTAAAAGATATTGTGCTAAATTATCTATTAAAACTGATTCACTTCAATATGAAAACGATGACTTAATGAGAAAAACATATGGCGATGATTATGGAATAGCATGTTGTGTATCTGCAATGCGTTTAGGTAAAGACATGCAATTCTTTGGTGCACGTTGTAACTTGGCTAAATCATTACTTTTATCAATTAATCACGGTGTTGATGAAAGATTAGGTGATCAAGTATTAGATGATATCGAACCTATGAATGATAAAATACTTGATTATGATAAGGTAGTTAAATCTTATAAAAAAGTATTAAGTGAAGTTGCATATATATATTCAAATGCTATGAATATTATTCATTATATGCATGATAAATATGCTTATGAAGCTGGACAAATGGCATTGCATGATACAGATGTACATAGATATATGGCTTATGGAGTAGCTGGTCTTTCAGTTGCTGTTGATTCACTTTCGGCAATCAAATATGCTAAAGTAAAACCAATTAGAAATGAAAAAGGTATAACAATAGATTTTGAAATAGATGGAGATTATCCTAAATATGGTAATGATGATGATCGTGTTGATGATATTGCCATTGAATTATTGAGATATTTTAAGAGTGAGCTTAATAAACATAAAACATATCGTAATGCCGAAGTAACATTATCTGTTTTAACTATTACATCAAATGTTGTTTATGGTTCAAAGACTGGTTCAACACCTGATGGTAGAAAATCAGGAGAACCATTTGCACCTGGAGCTAATCCAATGCATGGAAGAGATTCATCAGGGGCAATAGCATCACTAAACTCAGTTGCTAAACTTCCATATACTGATTGTTGCAAAGATGGAATATCAAATACCTTCTCAATTGTACCAAATGCACTTGGAAATACTGATGATGAAAGGGTTACTAATCTTGTTAATTTACTTGGTGGTTATTTCATTCAAGGAGCACACCATTTAAATGTTAATGTATTAAATAGAGAAACACTTATTGATGCCATGAATCATCCAGAAAAATATCCATTATTAACTATAAGAGTATCAGGATATGCAGTACACTTTAATAGATTAACAAGAAAACAACAAGAAGAAGTAATATCGCGTACATTCCATGAAAAAATCTAATGTAGCAAGTATTGATTCAATCGAAACAATGGGACTTGTAGATGGTCCAGGAATACGTACAGTAATATTCTTTAATGGGTGCAAACTAAGATGTAAGTTTTGTCATAATCCAGAAATGTGGAATAAAAGAAAAAATAATATTACTGTAGATGAATTAGTAAATAAGATAAAAAGATCTAAACCATATTTTAAAGATACTGGTGGTGTTACATTTTCTGGTGGAGAACCATTATTACAAGCAGATTTTATTAAAGAAGTAGCTAAAAGATTGCATGAAGAAGGCATAAACACATGTCTTGATACTGCAGGTGTTGGTTTAGGTAATTATGAAGAAGTACTTAAACATATTGATTATGTTTTATTAGATATAAAACATACAAATAATGAATCATATAAATATATAACAGGTAAAGAATTAAAAGAAGTAGAAAATTTTATTGATGCCTGCAATAAAACTCATAAGAAAATATGGATAAGACAAGTTATCATACCAGGTATAACTGATAGTGATGAATATATGGAATCATTACTTAAATACCTAATGCATATTAAAGGAATAGAACGTATAGATTTTCTTCCATATCATAGATTAGGAAGAGAAAAATATCTTAAATTAAATATTCCATATCCATTTGAAGACAAAAATGATATGGATAAAGATAAATGTAATATTTTATATAATAATTTTATTAATAAGTTTAATAAAATATATGAATGCTAACTGAATGTTAGCTTTTCTTATGTTATAATAAATCTATAAGAAGGAGTTAAATATTATGTACGATAGTATAATTATAGGTGGAGGGCCAGCTGGGTTATCGGCCGCTATATATTTAAGAAGAGCATTAAAAAAAGTATTAATAATTGAAGAAAAAGTTTATGGTGGTGCTATAGTTGAAGCACTTATGGTAACTAACTATCCAGGAATTAAAGCTATAAGTGGACCAAAATTTGCCAAAGATTTATATGATCAAGCTATTGCTTTTGGTAGTGAATATATAAATGAACATGTCGAAGAAATAATTAATACACAAAATTATAAAGAAGTTAGAACTGATAAAAATACTTATAAAGCTAAAACAGTAATAATAGCAAGTGGAGAAAAAAATAGAAAGACTGGTTTACCTAATGAAGATAATTTAATAGGTAAAGGAATTTCTTATTGTGCAACTTGTGATGGTCACTTCTTTAAAGGAAAAGAAGTAGCTGTTTATGGCGGAGGTAATAGTGCTATCGGTAGTGTATTATATCTAGCAGGTATATGTTCTAAAGTATACTTAATAAATAGGAGAGATGTCTTAAGAGCAGATAAATATTTACAAGATAAATTAAAAGCTAAAGATAACATAGTATATGTATTAAACAAAACTGTTAAAGCAATTAATGGAACGGATAAACTTGAATCAGTTACTCTATCAGATGATACTACCTTAAACATCTCAGCTTTATTTGTTCAAATTGGTCAGGTACCTAATACTGATTTTGTTAAAAACTTAATTAGATTAGATGATAGAGGTTATGTTATCTCAGATGATTGTAAGACAAATGTTGATGGCATATATGTTGCAGGTGATGTTAGAACAAAAGATTTAAGACAATTAATCACAGCTTCATCTGATGGTGCAGTTAGTGCAACACTTGCAATAGATTACTTAGAAAAATAATATTTAAGAAATGAGTGATATTATGAATAACCAAGAATTAGTAAGAAATTATACTAATTTAAAAGAAAATATATTAAATATTGGGAGGTCACTTTGACATCGATTCACTAAGAAATAAAAATAAAGAATTAGAAAGTAAATTAAATAGTCCTGATATATGGAATAATCAAAGTGAAGTAACTAAAATTACTCAAGAATTAAGTTCTATTAAAAAAGATATTACTGAATATGACCGATTAATTAATCAAATAGATGATAATTTGGTATTACTTGATTTAATCAAAGAAGATAATGATGATAGTGAACTTAAAACTATTGAGAGTGATTATTCCAAGTTATCAGATGATGTTAATGATTTTGAAGTAAAAACTTTATTAAATGGTGAATTTGATGATCGTAATTGTTATTTAGAATTACATCCTGGTGCTGGTGGTACTGAAGCTATGGATTGGGCCTCTATGTTATTTAGAATGTATACAATGTTTTGTGATAAATTTGGCTTTAAATATAAAATAATTGAGGAAGAACCTGGTGATGAAGCAGGATTAAAATCTTTAATGATGAGAATCGAAGGAGATCATGCCTATGGATATTTAAAGTCAGAAATAGGTATACATCGTTTAGTAAGAATGAGTCCATTTAATGCAGCAGGTAAAAGACAAACATCATTTTGTGCTGTTAATGTAACTCCTGAAATTGATGAAGTACCTAAAGATTTTGAAATAAAAGATGAAGATATCAGAATAGATATAACACGTGCATCAGGTAATGGTGGACAAGGTGTAAATACCACAGATTCAGCTGTAAGAGTAACCCATATACCTACAGGAATAGTGGTATATGCTCAAGAAGAAAGATCACAAATCCAAAATAAAGAAACAGCTATGAGAATATTAAGATCAAAATTATATCAATTAGAACTTCAAAAAAGAAAAGATAAAATAGATTCACTTAAAAGTTCAGCTGATATTAATTTTGGCTCTCAGATAAGAAGTTATGTACTTGCACCGTATAAACTAGTAAAAGATTTAAGAACTGGTTATGAATCAACAAACCCTGATAGTATTTTAGACGGCAATATATATCCATTTATTAAAAGTTATCTAAGAATGAAAAGGAATTAATTATGAAGAAAATAATACATTACCTAATATTAATAATAGGTTCCCTAATAATAGCTTTAACATTTAATATATTAATAATACCTAATAATTTATTATCATTTGGTATAGACGGAATAGGAGCATTACTTTATTATGTAACAGGTTTATCACCAAGTATAAATATTTTAGTTATTAATGCTATTATTATATTAATAAGTTCATTATTCTTAAAAAGAGAACATATCGAAGATTATTTATTATCTAGTATATCTATACCAGTTATGATATATATAACAAGTATATTTACAAGTAATATTAATTTTGCCCTACCAGAAACAGTATTAACTTTAATAGTATCTGGTTTCTTAACAGGTTATGGTTATGCTTTATTATATAAAAATGGTTTTAAATCAGGTACATCCTTTCTCTTTGAAGATTTAATAAGTTACTTATTTAAATTACCTAGTAAATATTATTCATTAATAATAGATATTATATTAATAATAAGTATGATATTTATATTTGATTATAAAATAGCTTTTTATTCTTTATTTGTTATTTTAATATCTAGATATTTAATAACTAAAGCGAGATTTAATATTAATGACTCTAAGATGTTTTATGTAATAACTACTAAAGAGAATGAAGTAAAAGATTATATTATTAATAATTTAGGTTATGAACTTACTGAACTAGCTGTTAAAGGTGGATTCACTAAAAAAGATAAGTCTATATTATTATCAGTAGTTTCAGAAAATGATTATTATAGATTAAAAACGGGTATAACTAGTATTGATCCAAAAGCATTTATTGTTATAACAAATACATATGATGTTATAAATAGAAAGGCTATTCAATGAAAAAATATATTAAATTATTTAGTTTAGTATTAGTTAGTATATTATTACTAACTGGTTGTTCAAGTACAAAAGAAGCAATAAGTGGAGATAAATTTGTTGAAGTAGCAAATACATTTTATTATTATCCTAATGATATTACATCATATTATGATTATTCTGAAACAGCTAAATATTATAGCGATAAAGATATTTCTATGACATTTATTGTTGGCAAAAGAGCATATGATATCGAAGGTGTATTTCTTGATGAAGTAAAAAATGTTTATGAAAAATCAGGATATACGGTATCAGAAAGTACTACACAAGCTGTAATTAATACAACAACATTAAGTGCCGTTAAAGCAGATATAACTAGTGGAAAAAATTGGCAGAAAGTAATCATAACAAATAAAAATAAATTCTATTGTGTATCAAGAATAGATGATACATATCTAGAAATAGAAGCAGATATATCACAAAAAGATAATTTAATTAAATTCTTAGACGCTTTAGGTTATTAAAGTGTCTATTTTTTGTAAAATAATTAATTTTTATGAATAATAAATAAACAAAAAAAATATTATTGATATAATTTAGATGAAAGTGGTGAGTTATATGGCATATTCAGCTGAAGTTGTTGATTTTGATAATCGTATGCAAGGGTATCATATAGCTTTATCAAAAACAAGAACAAATTTTAATAATAATATTCAAACTAATAAGTTAGATGAAAATACTAAAATAGTTAATTTAAATATGTATAATGCCTATAATAAATTAGCAGATAATTTAATAAGTTATATTGATAGTGGTAAATTGACCGATGAAGAAGCCAAACATTTAATTGAGATAATTGGAAGAGATCAAACTAGTAGTATTAGTAATAGTGAATCATTTATAAATTTAATGACAGATTTAAAGGGACTTCAAGATCTTGAAGATAAAAGAGCAGTTTATGATGAATTATATTATGCATTAGTTAATTCAAGTCAATTAAGTGATGGACTAGCAAGTACTGGTAACCAAAGAATATTAAATAATAATGATAGTAATAAAGCATCTTAAATGTTGCTTTTTTTGTTAAATAATAATTAATATTTCATATTAATTTCATATTTGATATATATATTTATTATCGAGGTGTGGTAAAATATCATTGGTGAAAATATATGGCAGAGAAAGTATTTAAGACGCTGGATGAGCAATTAGTTATACTTAAAGATAAACACCTAGTTATTGATGATGATAACTATGCAAAAGAAGTATTATTACGTGAAAATTATTTCTTTTTGATGGGATATAGACATTTATTTTTAAATCCTGATAATCATAAAGTATTCCGTGATGGAACTAATTTTCGTGAATTATATGCTTTATTTTATTTTGATAGGCAATTAAGAAATATAATTTTTAAGAATATATTAATTATTGAAAATAACTGTAAAAGTATATTTTCTTATGAGTTATCAAGAATGCATGGATATAAAGAAGACGATTATTTAAAACCAAGTAATTATAATACTGATCCCGATAGAGTAAAACAAGTTAATGATTTACTTAGAAAAATGAGAAGGCAAATTAGAGTTAATGGTGGACAACATGAAGCAACAAAGCACTATATTACAAATTATGGATATATTCCTCTTTGGGTAGTTGTTAAGGTCTTATCATTTGGAATAACTAGTGAACTCTATACAATTATGAAAAAAGAAGACCAAGAAAATATAGCTAAACATTTCAATGTTAGTGTTGAATATTTACTTTCATTCTTGCCAGTACTTTCAAATTATCGAAATTTATGTGCTCACGAAGATATTCTTTTTGAACATCACACTCAGAAAGTTATCCCAGATAATAAATATCATCAAGCATTAAATATACCCTATATAGATAATGAATATATTTATGGTAAAGGTGATTTATTCTCAGTAGTATTAATATTTAAATATTTATTAAGTAAAGATAATTTTAAGTTATTTATGAATGAACTTTCATATGAAATAGACCATTTATCAGGAATATTAAAAGTAATTCCTATAGATGCTGTACTAGATCGTATGGGATTTCCTACGAATTATAATAATTTATTAGATATAGAATAGGAGATAATTAATATGAATAATAATAAAAATACTAATAAATTAGCAGTTATTGTACTTGCATTAATAATAATTATTTTAGTTGCAGTAGTTAGTTTTGATGTATATGATCATTATTTTAAAAATGGAAGTAGTAGTACTAATCAATCAAGTAGTACAAGTACTTCAGGTAGTAATGGAGACTTACAAATAAACACATCAGATACTAATTCATCTGTCACTGTAAATGATACAGACTTATCTGAAAGTGTAAGTAAAATATATGATGCTACAGTTATTGTTGAAATATATCAAGGAAACGAATTACAAGGTTGGGGTTCAGGTTTTGTTTATTCAACTGATGATAAATATGCATATATTGTAACAAATTACCATGTTACTGAATCAGCTCAAAGTGTAAAAATAGTTTATTCTGATGAATCAGAAACTGATGGTACAGTATTAGGCGGAGATAAATATACTGATGTATCTGTTGTAAGAGTAGATAAGAATACTATTAAAGCTGTTGCAACAATTGGTTCATCAACAAATACTAAAGTTGGTGATACAGTATTTACTGTTGGAACACCAATAAGTTTAACTTATTCATTTACAGTTACTAGAGGTATCTTAAGTGGTAAAAATAGATTAGTTCAAACAAGTGATAGTAATAATTCTAATTCAATATTTGGTAATTCAAGTTCTGAATATTGGTATATTAATTTACTTCAAATAGATGCATCAATTAACTCAGGTAACTCAGGTGGTCCATTATGTAATGCAGCAGGTGAAGTAATTGGTATTACTAATATGAAACAAAGTTATAGTTTTGGTTCAAGTGCAACTGTTGAAAATATTGGTTTTGCTATACCAATCGAAGATGTTGCTAATATTGCAAAACAAGTAATTCAAAATGGTAAAGTTGAAAGGCCATATCTTGGTTTACAACTTACAACTGTTGAAGGTGCTCAAACTAATGGAGTATCAATAGATTCAAGTATCAAAGAAGGAGCAGTTGTTGTTAGTGTTGAAAGTGGTTCACCAGCTGATAAAGCAGGATTTAAAAAAGGTGATGTAATTACTAAATTTGGTGATTATGATATAAGTGATTATATTTATTTAAAATATTATTTAAATAGATATTATGTTGGTGATACAGTAACAGTTACTTATATAAGAAATGGAAAAACTGAAACAACTAATATAACTCTTTCAGAAAAGAAAGAATAATATAAATAAAGATTAATTATTATACTAATTAATCTTTTTTTATTATATAATACCTTATAGAAATGAGTGATATTATGAGTTTAAAAGCGGGTATTGTAGGACTTCCTAATGTAGGTAAGAGTACATTATTTAATGCTATAACAAAACAAAAAGTATTGGCAGCTAATTATCCATTTGCAACTATTGAACCTAATGTTGGTGTTGTAATAGTTCCTGATAAAAGATTAGATTTTTTAAATGATTTATATAAACCAAAAAGTTTAGTTCCAACATCATATGAATTTATTGATATTGCAGGACTTGTAAAAGGTGCATCCAAAGGTGAAGGTTTAGGAAATAAATTCTTATCCCATATACGTGAAGTAGATGCTATTGTAGAAGTAGTACGTTGCTTTATTAATAAAGATGTTATTAATGTTGAAGGTGAAGTTGACCCTATACGTGATGTTGAAATAATAAGTACTGAACTTACTTTATCTGATTTAGAAGTAGTAGAAAATAGATTAGGTAAATTAGGTAAAAAAGCTGAAATGGCTAAGAGTAAACAAGAATTACTTGAAGTAAATACTTTAAAAAAATGCAAAGAAAATTTACTTAATAATATACCATTAAGGCTTGTTGATTTTACTGATGATGAAAAAGAATTCCTAAAAGGTTTTCAATTATTAACTTTAAAACCTATGATTTATCTTGCTAATGTGTCTGAAGATGATATTGCTGTAGGTAAAAATGAATATACTGAAAAATTAAGTGCTTATGCAGAAAAAGAAAACTCTAGTGTAATTGTTATGTGTGCTAAAGTTGAAGAAGATTTAGCAGGACTTCAAGATGATGAAAGAGAAGAATTCATGAAAGATTTAGGAATCCAAAACTCTGGTTTAGATAAGTTAATATATGCAACTTATGATTTACTTGGACTTAGAACATTCTTTACTGCAGGACCTGATGAATGTAGAGCATGGACTTTTAGAAAAGGTATGAAGGCTCCTGAATGTGCAGGACTTATTCATACAGATTTTGAAAGAGGATTTATACGTGCAGAAGTTATGAGTTATGATGATTTAGTACAATATGGTTCTGAATTAAAAGTAAAAGAAGCAGGTAAAGTAAGACTTGAAGGAAAAGATTATGAAATGCAAGATGGAGATATCGTATACTTTCGTTTCAATGTTTCCAATTAGACTTAGAAATAAGTCTTTTTTTATTAATTAATAAATTGTAGTATAATTTACTAAAGAGGAGATTATATGAATTTATTTATTAATGGATATAATATATTTTTAATTGTTATCGTTGGTTTCTTTACGACCATGATCTTGACCCCGGTTGTTCGTAAAATTGCTATTATGATTGGTGCGGTTGATAAACCTGATCATAAACGAAAAGTGCATGATATACCAATACCATCAATGGGAGGACTTGCTATATTTGCATCATTCTTATTAGGTTATTTAATATTTGCACCTAGGACGACACAAATGATACCAATCTTAATTGGAGCATTTATTATTATCTTAACAGGTATGATTGATGATATACACCCACTTAAAGCACATGAAAAACTAATTGGAGAAATAGCATCGGCATTAGTAGTAACTGTATTTGGCGGTATTAGTATAAATTCAATTCAAATATTTGGACATATACTTAATTTTGGAATATTATCTTATCCATTAGCTATATTATTTATCGTAGCTATTATGAATGCTATTGATTTAGCTGATGGACTTGATGGACTTGCGGCAGGAACAACTGCCATATATTTTATTACTATAGCAGTTATTGGTTATATCATGTCGGAACTTGGTGGACTTAATGTAATCTTATGTTTAATACTTGCAGGTTCTTGTCTAGGTTTCTTACTATATAATTTTAGCCCAGCAACTATATTTATGGGTGATACTGGTTCATTATTCTTAGGTTATATTATATCCGTTATTGCTTTACTTGGATTTAAAACTGCTACATTAACATCATTAATAATACCTATACTTATACTTTTTGTTCCAATTATAGATACAATACTTGCAATGGAAAGAAGATTAATAAAAGGTAAATCCATAGGTAGTGCAGATCGAGAACATTTACATCATCAACTACTAAAAGCAACTAAATCTACCACAAAAACAGTAATAATAATGTATGTAATAAATGGTTTATTTTCATTAGTATCTATTTTTTATACATTAGGATTTAAAAAAGTAAGTATAATATTATATTTAATATTACTAGCAATATTCTTAATACTAATATTTACCACCGATATCTTATTTGAACATAAAAAGGATTCAAATAATGAAAATTAACTTATATGATTTTGATGGTACTATTTATGATGGTGATTCAACAAGAGACTTTTTCTTTTATGAATTAAGAAGACATCCATTAATATTAATAACTATTCCATATACATTAATAAGTGCAATATTATATGTATTACATATTATTAATAAGACTAAAATGAAAGAACATTTCTATTTATTCTTAAAATATATAAAAGATATTGATATGGAAATAGATTCTTTTTGGGATACACATTATCATAATATAAAGAATTTCTATATTATTAAAGATCATAAAAATGATATTATTATTTCAGCATCACCAGAGTTCTTGCTTATGCCTTTAAAAGATAAATTAAAAGTAAAAGATATCATAGCATCTAGAGTAAATAAGTATAATGGTAAGACTACTGGACTAAATTGTCATGATTATGAAAAGGTAAATAGATTAAATGAAAAATATAAAAATTATCATGTTATTAATGCTTATACTGATTCATATAAAAGCGATTATCCCATTCTTGAACTTGCAGATAATAAATATCTTGTAAAAAAGAATAAAATAATTAAAACAGATTTTAATAATTAGTTATATTTAATAAAAAAATATCGAAATAGAATAAATTTATTCTATTTTTTTTATTAATAATGTGTATACTAATATTGTTGAGAAAGAGTGAAAGGAGTATTTTGATTGAACTTAAACATGTATATAAAAAATACAGCTCAAATAATAATTATACTTTAAAAAATATTAATCTTAAATTACCATCAACAGGTCTTATATCTATCATAGGTGAATCTGGTTCAGGTAAATCGACTTTATTAAATTTAATTGGTGGTTTAGACACACCAGCTAAAGGCTCAATTATTGTAAATGGTAGAAATATATCTAATTTTAATAAAAATGAATTAGATTATTATCACAATAAATATGTAAGTTTTATATTTCAAGATAATAATTTAATAGATTATCTATCAGTTAAAGATAATATTAATATTTTAAATGATAATAATATTAATAATTATATTAAATTATTAAATATAGATAACTTATTAGATAAAAAGATAAATATATTATCAGGTGGAGAACAAGAAAGAGTATCTATTGCTCGTGCACTAACTATTAAACCTAAAATACTTTTATGTGATGAACCAACTTCTTCATTAGATAGCAAATCTAGTGAAAATATTGCTAAGTTATTAAAAGAATTATCTAAAAATCTATTAGTTATTTTAGTAACACATAATAAAAATATAGCTATTAATTATTCTGATCAAATAATATCTATTAAAGATGGTAATATAATATCTAATCGTATTATTAATAAAAAAAGTATTTATAAAAGTTATTTTAAACCAGTAAAAGTAAAAATAAATATATATAAAATAATTAATATTGTTAAATATAGTTTATTATCTAAATTAAAAAGAAATATATTTATAATATTAGCTATATCTATTGGTTTAATATCATTATCTTTAGTTCTTGGTATATCTGATGGCTTTAATAGTGCACTTGATAGGGAAGAAAAAGATTCTTTAAGTAAATATCCTATTTATATATCTAAAATATCTAATAATATTGATAACACTTTATTTAAAGAAAATAATACATATACAGATAATAAGATACATTTAATAGATAAAGATCATATAAATAATATATCTAAAGAGTATCTTAATTATATAGATAATATTAATAATGATATTAAATATAAAACATATATTTATAACGTTAATGATATAACTTATCAAACTAATTCATTACTTAATACTAGTTCTTATAATGATGAATTTACTAAGATATCTGGTAATAATATAACCAATAATAATGATGTTATATTAATAATAGATTCTAATAATAAAATAGATAAAAATACTTTATATTATCTAAATTTAGATAGTAATGAATATAACTATCAAGATTTATTAAATTATGAATATAACATTAATGATATAACATATAAGATAGTAGGTATATATAAATCAAATAAAGATAATATATTTAAAGATATGAATGGACTTATATATAATTATAATAATTTTAAAGATAATATACCTGTAAGTATAAGTATTTACCCAT
>OMVK01000063.1 GCA_900314465.1 uncultured bacterium
TTTTTATTTCATCATCGAGATTCATAAAAAAGAAAAATACTATCGCCACTTTCATTCCTCCGAAACAAAACGTGCCACGTATTTTTTTATTTTTGATATATTTACTACATTTTAAAAATATAGTAAATATATTCGCTATTTTGACAAAAATGCAACATATATGTATAATACATTTGAAAGAGGTGGTATATTTTGGAAACTAAAAGAGAAAAATTCAAAGAATTAGCCGAAAAAAGGGTAAATAATGCATTAAAGAACATACAATTAATAGGAAATTTATCCAATACAAATAATTATGAGTATTCAGAGGAAGAAGTATCTAAAATATTTAAAACTTTAAAAGAAGAACTACAAACAGCAGAAGCTAGATTCAAAATTAGCGGTAAAAAAGGTAAATTCAAATTATAGGAGGAATAAGTATGAATGATAGTGAAAAGTTAAGACAAATAAAAGAAGTTGATTATGATAGATATGTTGATATTAGTAGCTTAGAAAAGTTGGCTGCCTATGCTATTAAATATTTGGACGATAATGGAATTTCTACAACTTGGACCAATCTAGTTATTGCCACCTATTATCTATTTCCAAGAAAATTTGCAATAAGTGAAGAGTTTATAGATTTTCCTAATGCAGAAAGACTAAATAGAACTTTAATGCATTTAGTTCCACCAAAGGGAAGAAATTATGCGATAGGTAATACAAAGATTGATTATACTTTGACTCCTCTAGGTTTATCGATAGCTAAGGAAGTTGAAGAAACAATTAACGCTGAAGCAAAAGTTACAAACAGAAAACAGGAAGTTATTTCATCTATAAAAGTAACTCCAATGACATGTTATGAAGATATAAAAAATTCGGAAGAATATAAGTCTTTCAGTTCTGGAAATGGTTTTTCAGTTGATATGATTTGGACTTTGTATAAAGTAATACCATTTACTCAAAAAGATAGAATTACCAAAAAATTAATTCAAGCAAAAAAATATGCACAAGAGAATAGCGATAAAAAATGTGTTGAATTCATCGATTTGATGATAAATGCATTATAGAAAAGGGGAGTTTTATATGGAAAATGGAATTGAATCTTTTATTATTGAAGATGCAGCAAGAAAAAAATTGATGGATCAAAAGCAAATATTTGGAAGTAACGTAGTAGAAATGCTAGCTGAAATTATCACCAATTCTGATGATAGTTATTCTAGATTAGAAGAAAATGGCGATGATTCTGTCAAAAAAATTGATATATATTTTGATAGAAGAAAAACAGAGTTCACTATTGTAGATTTTGCAGAAGGTATGGGAAATCAAGATTTAGTTGATATCTTTAAAAAGTATGCAGAAGACACTTCGAATACCAATACTAAGAATAAAGTAAGAGGAATGTTTGGTAGAGGAGCAACCGATGTATTAATTGAATCTTCGCTAGAGGGAAAAGAAAATTTTCTAATATCATTTAAAGAAGATGAAGCAACTAAATTAGTATTTTATTTTGACAAAGAAACCGGGAACAGAAGATTTACCAGAGAACCATTAAATGTTGAAGAATCAAAAGAAATAAGAGAATATTACAATTTGAGACAAAATGGAACTATAGTAAAATTCGGTACAGATAGGAGAGTACCTAAAGATATAATCAATAATATTACAGATTATTACATGTTAAGATTCATTTTTGATAATGAAAATAGAATAGTATCTTTCATTGATTTAAATGAGAATACCACAACAGTTTTAAAAAATGATATGTCATATTTTGATTATTGCGATGTACTAGTTGAAGAAAGCTTTGATGTTAAATATAAAACAAATAAACTTAAAGCAAATTTGAAAATTGTATATAATCCAGATAAAATCCAAGGACATAATATTCTTGTTTTTGATGAGAAAAAAGCAGTTTATGATGACTCATGGTTTGGAAGAGAAAAAGAGGCAGGAGTTGATAAAATTGAGGGAAGATTAGAAATAATTGGACTAACTCAATTTGCTAAAGATCTTATGGAAGAGGGAGAAACAATTATTACTCCTACTCGAGATGGTTTTAGAACTGGCCATGATTTTTATAAGGATTTAAGAAACAAAATAGATAGATATATTATTGCAGCATGCTCAATGGTTTCTCAAACACAAGAAAAGTCTAAGGCAGGTATGAAAGACAAAAAAGAATGGAGAAATTTCTTTAAAGATATTAATAAATATTTCAAACAAGAATTAGAAGTAGAAACTGATGGAGGTGGAGGAGAATCTTCAAAAGAGCCCCCAAAAGAAGGATTAAAATTTGCCAGAAATAGTATTCTTGTAAAATTAGATAAGCACTATTTAATAAAGCTATTTGTTAACGCAGAGTTAATCGTTCCAGGAAGTTTGATTCAAATTGAAAATAATGGTGAGTATGTAACTATAGGTCAAAACCAAATGATTTTTACAGGAACTACAGATGAAGAAGTTCCATATGTTTTAGTCGATTTATTTGGAGAAAAGAAAACACCATCCCAACAATTTGTTGTTGCTCGTTGTGGTAGTTACGAATCAACATTATATTATGATGTTGATACTGAAGCAGTTCATATTCCTTCATATGGTTTTGATTTTTACCCTAATGAAATGCACAAAAAACCAGAAGTAATGAGAGAAGCAACTATGTATGTGGATACTAATAAATTTAGTTTAGGTTCCGAAATAAAAATAGAAAATAATAATGCTGATTTAGTTATAGATGATGAGAAAATAATAGTTACCAATGACTATCTAATAACAGAAAATATTGCGAAGATCAATCTTAATATTTCTGGAGGAATATTGGGAAAGACATATATTATTAGTGCAGAAATAAATGCAAGAAAAGTTGATTTTAAAATAATTGTGCAAGAAAAAGAAGATGAATCCAACAATAAAAGTGGAATAATAAATGACATTATTCCAAAGGAGTCACCAGTTAATTATGTTCAAAGTTATTATGATAATGATAGAAATATTGTAATTGTTTCAAATAATATTACTAATAAGCAATTAATACCACATTGGCTAGAAAGTAGAGATTTATCTACATTATCAGAAAAGTATGCCTTTTACAGCATTGTTGCTGATGAATTGTCACGTATTATGATAAAAGAAAAGAGAAGAAAAGATAAGATTGCTGCTATTTCAGATCCAGATGAATTATTTAATATCCT
The DNA here is from genome assembly GCA_900314465.1 of uncultured bacterium. Taxonomy (GTDB): domain Bacteria; phylum Bacillota_I; class Bacilli_A; order RF39; family UBA660; genus UBA6985. The sequence continues at coordinate 3,168 of OMVK01000063.1, forward strand.
AAGTGAAGAAAAAAATATAATGTATAAAAAGCTATTACATAGTTTTGAGGAAAAACAGTAATGTATCATTTTTATAATCTAGATACTAGAGTAGAAGAATATTTTGATAATGTTAGAGTTATTAATATTCTAAAGAAAAATGGAATTAATGACCTGTTTGGCCTATATGCAGGAGATATTAATAAAATAGTTAATTCTAATGCATGTGGAAGTAAAAGTAGAGACATAATCGAAGAAGCTTTTTATACATTAAAATCATTGGCAAACAAAAAAGAAGATTTATCATTAATTAAATTGAAATATGTATATCTTATGAATGAGAGAATTGTTGTTTCGTTAAATTCTGATAATTATGATTTTAGAACTGGAATAACTTTTGAAAATCTAATAGATTTATATGAAAAAAACAATTTATCTGAAAAAGACTTTATCAATGCAAATATGATTTTTAGTTTCTTAGAAATATTTAGCGGTGATAATCCATTAGATTATATAAGCCCTAGTACAGCAAAATTTTCATCATATAAAGAAGCGTATAACTATTTAATACAAATAATAGATGGAATGAATAATGAAAAGGCAAAAATATTTAAAAGATATAATGGTATTTTTGAGGAAAAGTGTACATTAGAAGAGATTGGTAAAGATTATGGTCTGACAAGAGAAAGAATTAGACAAATCAATAAAAAAACAACTGAAAGAATATATAAGCAGTTTGATTCAATAGAAAGAAAAATAATAAATACCTTTAATAGAAACTATTATATTCCTTTTAGCAATCCATTATTAAAAATTTACTGTGAATACCTAGTAAACAAAAAAGTATATAAACAAGAAAGTATATTTGATGAATATGTAATAGTAAAAGATGATTATTTGCTAACAAAAGTTGAACAAATTAAGAATGAAATTGAACTGAATAATTGTTATGAAGAAAAAATTGATAATTCTATCCTTAGATTATTTGAAAAAAAATATATAATCAAAGATAATAAAATTTTAAACAATGCAACATTGAATAATTTTGTTCCTACAGTTTTAAGAAAATTAGGAAGATCTGTTAATCTAAATAGTGATAATGATGTTAGACTAATTTATGAAATACTTGAAAATGAATATAATGTTTTTACAGAATATAAAGATGCACGAAATTTAGAACGAGTTTTATCAGATACTGCAGTATTAGTTGATTCAAAAACATTTATAGCAGAGGAATATCAAAAAAGAACAGATATGTCAGATGTTTTCGAGTACATTGATAATCATAAGGTAACAAATGCTCAAACTCTTTATTCGGTTTTTACTAATAAGTGGAATAGTATTGATATCTATAGTCATGTCGGAACATATGGATATTTGAAATATTTCTATCCAAACAAATATAATTATGCTGGAAGAAGTTTTGTAATAAATGTGTTAGGTGAAAGTACATCCTGGGGAGAAATTGTTGAAAACATGATTTACGAAAGAAAAGAACCAGTCAGATTTAATATGGTTCACGAATTATATCCAGCATTAAATAACATGATTTGGATAAATCTTGAAGCTAACTTTACTGATTTAGTTATGTGGGGAGATAATTCCTATTATTGTCCTAGTTTGCTTGATATAAGTGCCGAAGATATTAATTTTATAACTATATATATATTTAACAAAAAAATTGTTTCAGATAAGGAATTATATACATATTTGTTACAAAATAGAAAATGGATTTTAGATAATAACTTTCTTCATAGCGAAAGACAATTACTTAAATTTATAAGATTAAAGCTTGGAGATGTTATTCATTATAATCCTGAATCTAATATTTATTACATTTAAAAAGAAGATATTATTTAATCTTCTTTTTTTACTATTTTCTCTATTTCAATTCCTATCTTTTCAATTACTCCAACAACCAAAGCATTGCCCATCATGAAGTATCTTCTCTTATCAGACATTCCCGTATTAGTCCAATCATCAGGGAATCCATTTATTCTTTCACATTCCCTTGGAGTAAGAAGCCTTAACTTCTTTGTCTTAAAATCTTCAATTACATGAGTAGTTCTACTGACTCCACTTTCACTAGTTAACATAGTTCTAGCAGGTGAGTCCAAATTGTCTGGAAAAGGCATTGCCCCTTCGGCATAGTAATATGGTTCTCCATTTGGCTTAACTCTAGGAATACGTTTACCACCTTTTAAGTAAGCAAACTTTTCTATTTGTGATTCAGTTAAGAAATACTTTTCATCAACTTTATTTTCTTCTCTTATATTCCTTAATGGATATACAAGCTTATAATCTGGCTTAACTTTAACAGTATATATACCGCCTTTTTTCATAACACCAGCGTTGTAGAAATTACATTTGAAATTATCACTAACTTCTATTAAATCTTTATATTCTGCAACACTTGATTGTGCCATTTCTTCATAAGTTTCTACAATTGGAAACTGTTGAACAAACATTCCTTTTGAAAATATAACATCATAATCTGTTACTTTTTGCATTTGTTTGTAATAATTTGTAGATTTATGATATGCAAATATATATGTTCTTCTACGTTTTTGTGGCAAACCATATTCTCCAGCATTTATAACTCTCCATTGAACATCATATCCATTTTCATAGAAACTTCTTAATATCATTCCAAAGTCT
>OMVK01000002.1 GCA_900314465.1 uncultured bacterium
GTATTAAGATTGTTATTTGATTACTAAAAAACCATTACTTTATGTAATGATTTTTTATATTAAATATTTCTTTTATGTTTATAATAATAAATAAACTAATACCTATTAATGATAATATTATACTTATTAGAATATGATTATTAATTCCTGTTTTGGGATTAGTAATATTTGTTGTAAATAATACTTTAATTGTTACATCATTTTTTGGCATTGTAAATGTATTACCTGCATAAGTAACTATATTACCATCATTATCTATTACTTCAATTTTATCTACTACATAACCATCATCTGGAGTAATAGTAAATGTAACCATATCACCATAATCAGCTCTTTTACGTGAAGCTTTTAGTGTACCTTTGCCAATAACTTCAGTTTTTACTTGATAATTAGGCTTATAAAATTTAATTAATGAAGTAGTATAAGCAGCTTGATCTTTTGGTTTGTTTCCAGCAACAACTACAAAGCCACCATCAACAACATAACCAACGGATGTACCCATGAAAGTATCATCTTGAGATAATATGGTATCTTCTTCCATTATTTCACCATTATAGTTATATTTCTTCATATTAACTTTATTACAACCATTACCATCACATGTATCTTTACTAGTATCTAAAACGATAAAGTAATCATCACCTAAGATAACACTAAAGAATAAATTACCATTTATTTTTATATCAATATCTTTACCAATACTTTCATCATAAACTAAAGCTTTATATGTTTGTTCTTCTTCATCTAGATAACCAACATAATATTTATCACCTAGACTAGAACCAATCATAGGTTGATATGGTAAATCTATATCTTGATTTGTGACATAATCTGTATATGATTCTAGTTGAATTCCGTACATATTTAACAAATCTTTATGCTTTTCTATAAACTCAGGTATTTTCTTTTGGTAAAGATGATAATAAATATAACTCTTATCTGATATTCTTTTTGAAATATCACTCATGTCGACAGAAACCCATTTCCAATTTTCATCGTAGAATCCATAGTCATCAGTGTCTTCATTGTATCTAACATGAAAATCTCTTAATCCATAATAATTGGAACCATTGTAACAAATAGCACATACTAAATGTCCATTGTCAAACAAATAATAAAATTTATCATCTTTGCCAATTTGATCAAATGTTAATCCGGCAGATGGCGTATAATAAATCTGGTTTCTCTTATAAATTGAGCCATACCAAGCTTTCGCTTTATGTATTAATTTTCCATTAAAATCATATTCATATACATATTCTGTTTGATAATAGTAATATTCAGTTTCTTGATCTTTATCTCTAAAACTTGGGTCACTAAAGTTATAACAAATAACACTATCTTCAGAAAATGCACCAACATCGCATAAATCTAAATCTGTTGTTGTTTTATTACCATCCATATCATATTTAATTATTGATTTTTTTGTTAAAACATAAATTTGATTATCTACTTTTGTTATGTCTTGATAATAATCATTTCCAATCTCTCTTGTCCAATCCACTGAAATAATATCATTATCAGCTTTAATAAAAGTAGGTAATAATACTATAGTCAGTAAAAAAGGCACCAAATATTTTTTCATCTCTTTTATCTACACTTCTATCTTAGTTTAAGATTACAGGAAAAGACAGTTAAAATCAATAATAAATATCTAAAAATATTTTTAAAATGATATACTATTAAAAGGGTGATAATATGGGTTTAATAAATGGAACAGTTACATTAGAAAATAATTATGATAATTGGAACAAATTATTTGAAAGTGAAAAAGAATTTTTAAATAATTTATTTGATAAAGATACATTTATTATCGAGCACGTTGGTTCAACATCAGTAAAAGGTTTATTAGCAAAACCTATCGTTGATATCGCTATAGGTATTAATTCATTTGATGAAATAAATAAGTATCTACCAAAGTTAAGAAAGTATTATACTGTAAAAGAAAATCTTGAAAATGACGAAATTTTATTAATAAAAGAAAATGACAAAGAAACATTTTGCTTAATTCATGTAATGATTGTAAATGATACACGTTATAAAAATATGATTAAATTTAGAAATATATTAAATAGTAATAATAATATTCTAAAAGAATATGAAAGCTTAAAACAAAAATTAGCTAAAGAATATCCTGATAACAGGAAAATGTATACGAAATCTAAACAGGATTATATTAATAATATACTAAAAAACACTAACAATTAAGTTAGTGCTTTAATAATCTAATTGGCAGGGGAAGTAGGAATTGAACCCACATCTAAAGTTTTGGAGACTCCTATA
>OMVK01000010.1 GCA_900314465.1 uncultured bacterium
AATTAGTAAGTATATATTAATATTTATTAATAGGATAATTAAGATATTTAAAAATATACACTTATATAATAAGAAAAGATTAAAGAGTAAAAAGAATAAAGCTATTAAAATAGAAAGTCAACAAAAAAGTAAATATGTTAAAGAAGTCAATAAAAAGAAATATAAAAATATAACTGATGTTGATGATAAAGATGATTTAGCTTTACTAAGATATGAAGATTACAAAAATAAGTTATATGTGTTCTTTGTTAATCGAGGAAGGGTGTTATTATTCGATATGAAAAGATTTAGAAAAAAAATGAAATATGGTACTTTAAAAGATAAGATATTGATATTAGTTATGTTAGTATTAATTGTTATTTTTACTGCTGGGATATCTGTTTGTCTTTATATTATTGTTACTGCACCAAATATAGATAATGATCGTTTGTATAGAAGTAGTTCTTCTACTCTATATGATATTAATGGTAATGCTTATGCTAAGATTGGTACGGAAGCAAGAGAAAAAGTTACTTATGATGATCTTCCACAAGTATTAATTGATGCTATTGTTGCAACTGAGGATTCAAGATTCTTTCAACATAATGGCGTTGATATAGCAAGATTTACTAAAGCTGCAATTGGACAATTACTAGGGCACTCTGATGCTGGTGGTGGTTCTACTCTTACAATGCAGCTTTCTAAAATGACTGCAACTGATACTGAAGCTAGTGGTATTAAAGGTATTATACGTAAGTTAAGAGATATCTATTTAGCAGTATTTGTATATGAAAAGAAATATACTAAAGAACAAATAATTGAATTTTATGTAAATATTCCATTCTTAGGTGATGGTGCTTATGGAGTTCAACAAGCATCAAAAAATTATTTCGGTAAAGATGTATCTGAACTTAATTTAGTAGAATCTGCTACTATTGCAGGTTTGTTCCAGGCACCTACTCAGTATAATCCATATGTTTATCCTGAATTAACTGAAAAAAGACGTAATACAGTATTAAATTTAATGTGTAGACATGGATATATTACTGAAGAAGAAAGAGATGCTGCACAAAGTGTACCAATTGAATCTGAACTTTCTAATACTAAAACAACAACTATAAATTATAGTAGATTTGTATATACTGTCGTAGATGAAGTACAAAAACGTACAGGTTATAATCCATATACTACTTCAATGGATATTTATACAACACTTAAACCCGAACAACAGAAAGTTGTTGATGATATTCAAGATGGTGTCACATATAAATATAATAATGATAAGAGTGAAAACTCAATTGCGGTTATTGATGTTGATACTGGTGCAATTACTGCTATTGGTACAGGTAGAAATGTTGCTGGTGTCCAAAGAAGTTATAATTATGCCGTAAATGGTCGAAATCACCCTGGTTCTACTGCAAAGCCTGTTGTTGATTATGGTCCTGCAATCGAATACTTAAATTGGGGTACTGGTCAAACAATTATTGATGATACTTATGGTTACTCAGTTGGTGGAAGCATTAAAAACTGGGATGATAAATATGATGGTATTATGACAATAAAGACTGCACTTGCAAAGTCACGTAATATACCTGCCCTACTTACTTTCCAACAAACAACAAATGAACAAAAATTAACATTTAGTAAAAACTTAGGATGGACACTTGAAGACGATGGTGCTGGGAACATACTAGAGACATGTTCAATTGGTGGTTTTGATGGTGTAACTGCAGTTGAATCAGCTGCTGCTTATGCAGCATTTGCAAGAGGTGGTACTTATATCGAACCATATACATTTACTAAAGTTGTTTATACTGATACAAATGATGAATATGTGATTCAACCAAATAAAGTACAAGCAATGGGTGAAGATACAGCATTCTTAATTAATGCTATATTAAGATATGCAATACAAGCTGGTGATGTTTCTGTAGGAAGTTCTATTTCTGGTACAGAGATTGCTTCTAAAACTGGTACTTCAACTGTTGATGAAGCCACTATTAAAGCTTTACATATTACTAAATCTGTTGATGGTGATGTATGGCAAGTTGCATATTCACCTAAGACTGTTATATCTTTATGGTATGGTTATCCACACATAAGTTCTGAATATTATCTATCAAGTTCTGAAGGTTCTAAAGCAAGATCTAGTATTACAAAACAACTTGTTCATGGTATTATTCAATCAAATGAAGGAAAGTTTGAACAACCTGCATCTGTTACTGAAGTTACAATCGAACTTGAAACAGACCCTGTCGAACTTGCATCTGAATATACACCAGATAATTTAAAATCTAAAGAATATTACAAGACGAGTGCTATACCTTCAAGTACATCAGAAAGATTTGCAAAACTTTCTAAACCAAGTGGCTTACAAGTATCAACCAATGGAAGTACTACTACTCTTTCATGGAAAGGTATCTCTACTCCATCTGCAATAGATCCAAGTTATTTAAGTAATTATTTTAAGACATCAAGTATCTATAAATCTTGGGCAGATAAATATTATCAAAGAAGAATAAATTATAATAATTCATATATTGGTAATATTGGTTATGAAGTATATGTAACTGATCAAAATGGAAATACAACTGATTTAGGTTGGACACAAAATACTTCATTTACTTATAATGGTTCTGCTTCTGGTAATGTTACATTTACTGTTAAGTCAGCTTATTCAATATTTAAAGCCAATATGAGTGATGGTATTACAGCATCTGCTACGGTTACTAGTTCAAATAATACAAATAATAATCAAACAAATAATCAAGAAAATGAAGGAGGTTTAATAATTACAAACAATGGTATTTCATGTATTGATGATAACACATATACAGCTTATGATAGTCAAGGATGGGAAAATGCTATAACTGTTCAATTTAATGGTACTACTGTTCTATCAGGTAGTTATAATGTATCAACAGATGGTGATAGAGATCAATTTGATACTACAGGTTCTGTAAAATTAACTGTTTCTTATAATGGTTATTCAAAAAATATTACAATTAATAAGTGTTAGTTAAAAGCTGACACTTATTTTTTATTATGTTTTTAGATTGACTAACCTATTAATATTATTTATAATATTAGTTGAATAAGATAATAAAGATAGGGTTGGTAGTAAATGAATCAAGACAATAAAGATATAATAAATCAAGATGAAAATCCAGTAGAAACTCAATATGTTGATGAAAATGGCAATCCAATTGATCCATCTTTAATAGATGAAAATGGTAATTATATTGGTAATAACGTCGAATATGTTGATGAAAATGGTAACCATATTGATAATGATAAAGTTAATGAGATAAACTCACAAGAAAACTTACAAAAAATTGAAAATCATGAACTTAATGGTGATACTCTTAGTCAAGAAGAAATAAGTGAAACTTCAGCTAGTGCAAGACAAATGGATAACAAAGAGATGTTTACTGGTATGGTTACATTTGATTATAATAATGTACCTATCACAGATATCGTTAACTCTATTATTCTTGATGCTATTAATAAAGGTGCATCAGATATTCACTTTGACCCATTTCCAGATGGTATTAAGATAAGATTACGTATTGATGGTGTTTTACATGATTATTCTATCGTTCCTCTATATGTAAAAAAGAATATGATTACTCGTATTAAAATCATATCTTCTATGAATATAACAGAAACAAGAATGCCACAAGATGGTGCTATTAGAACAGAGCTTGCTGATAAGACAATAGACTTACGTGTAGCTTGCCTACCTACTTCTATGGGTGAAAAAATAGTTATTCGTATCATGGATTACTCAATGAGTGCATCTGGTGTTGAAGGACTTGATTTTAGCCCTAAAAACCTAGAAAAAGTTAATAAGATGCTATCACTTCCAAATGGTATTATATTAGTAACTGGTGCTACTGGTACTGGTAAATCAACAACTGTTTATTCAATGCTTCAAGTATTAAATAAAGAATCAACTAATATTATTACTGTTGAGGATCCAATCGAAATGAATATTGGTGGTATTAACCAAGTTCAAGCTAATGATGAAATTGGTCTTAACTTTGCTACAGTTTTACGTGAAATTTTACGTGAAGATCCAAATGTAATTATGATTGGTGAAATTCGTGATGATGAAACTGCAAGAATAGCTGTTAGAGCTTCAATTACTGGTCACCTAGTATTATCTACAATACATACAAATAACTCTTTAAATACTATCGAAAGACTTGAAGATATGTCTGTTGAAAGATACTTATTAGGTTCATCTCTTGAAGGTATTATTTCACAAAAGCTTGCAAGAAGATTATGTCCTGATTGTAAAGTATTACGTAAGACAACAGATTATGAAAAAGAAGTATTTAAAAAAGCTTTAGGTAAAGATGTCGAAGAAATGTATGTACCTGTTGGTTGTCCTAATTGTGATGGCGGTTATCGTGGTAGAATTGCTATTCATGAAGTATTACAAATTAATCAAGCAATCAGAGATGCTATTACACGTGGAGATCGAAAAGAACAATTAAGAAAACTTGTATATGGTAATGGTCATACTACTACAATGTTACAAGATGGTCTTGAAAAAGTTTTACTTGGTGAAACTTCATTTGATGAAATATTAAAACTTATTGATCTAGATGATGATTTAGGTAGTAATACTCAATTAGGTTTACAGAATCAACTTGAAGATTCTTATACTGAAGAAACTGAAGTATTACCTACTTCTACAAATCAAACTAATGTTATACCTCAAGTTCAACCAATGTATGTTCAATATCCTACATCTATAAATCTTGATGCAGAATCACTAAAAAAAGCACTTAGAGATGCTGGTATTCAATTTGTAACAAATTCAAATCAAACTCCAGTACAACAAAATACTCAAGTTCAACCAATTCAACAACAACCTGTAGTAACAAATAAAGATAGTAATAATGCTACTAAAGCACCTGATGTTCCACTTGAAGATTTAGCTAAGAATCAATTACCTGATGAAGATATTAAATCAGTTAATATAGATAATATTACTAAAGATAAAAATATTACAGATAAAGATGTAACTAAGAATGAAAAGCAAACTAAAGAAGATAAAAAGGATAATAAAAATAAGAATGTAAAGAATAATAAAGATAATAGTAAAACAAATGATAAGAAGAATAAGAAAAACGATAAAGTAATTAAATATGAAGAAGATAAAGAGGATACTAAAGAAGAAAAACCTGTAATTACTATGAAACTTGATTCTTCAAATACTGTTAAACCTATTTATATCGATGATGATAAGGCCTATGGTTATAAAACAGTTAGTTTGCTAGATGATCCTGAAACTGCAAAAGCATTTAGTGATATTGATGCTATTGCTAATGAAGTTAATGATAAAGATTTAAGTGTATTAGATAAAGATCCTAGTACTGATAATGATAAAGTTGTATTTGATGATGTAAAAACAGATACAAATGATAAAGTAACAGATTCTTACATAGATAATGTTATTAATGACGATAAAGAGTAGATATTATATCTACTCTTTTTTATTATGATAATTTAATGTACAAAAAAAGAATGAATTAATTTCATTCTTTTTTTAATTAAGCATTTTTAATTTGTTTAGCTACTTCTTCAGCAAGATTCTCAGAACGATGTTCTAGACCTTCACCAACTTCATATCTAACAAATGAAACAATTTCTGCTTTATTATTTTTAAGATATTTTTCTATATCTATAGATGAATCTTTAATATATTCTTGTTTAATTAAACAATTTTCTTTATAGAACTTATTAAGTCCACCTTGAACCATTTTTTCAGCTATATTTTCAGGTTTACCAGATTCCATAGCTTGAGCTTTTAATACTTCTGATTCTTTCTTTAATACATCTTCAGGTACATCTTCAGGATTTAAATAAGATGGACGCATAGCAGCAGATTGCATAGCAACATCTTTAGCAATATCAGTATTACCACCTTTAATTACTACAAGTGAGGCAATCTTTCCACCCATGTGAATATAAATACCAAAGTTTTCATCATCAGTCTTTTTAACTAATGCTGCTCTACGTAAATTAATCTTTTCACCAATCTTAGCAACCTTTTCAGTAACTAATGTAGATACAGTTTTATCTCCATCTACTTTTGCATTTAGAGCATCATCTAGTGAATCAATTTTATCTAATTTTAATAATGAATTACCAATAGTATCAACTAAATCAACAAATTCTTGATTCTTAGTAACGAAATCTGTTTCACAATTGACTTCAAGAATAACAGCTTTATTACCATCACTATAAATATTAGCTTTACCTTCTGCAGCTATTCTATCAGCCTTTTTAGCAGCTTTAGCAATACCTTTTTCTCTTAACCAATCAATGGCTTTATCGATATCTCCATTACATTCAGTTAGTGCTTTCTTGCAATCCATCATTCCAGCACCAGTTTTACTTCTAAGTTCACTTACTTGTTTTGCAGTAATCATATTCTAACTCCTTATTATTTATTTAAATTTTCAATTAGTTCTTGTTTTTTCATTGTAGAAAAACCTTTAATACCAGCATCTTTAGCCATATTACGAAGTTCAGTAACTGTCATAGATTCTAAATCACTATTAGTTTTTTCATTCTTAACTTCTTTAATATTCTTAGATTCTTCTTCAGCTAATTTTAAGTCTTTTTTAGCATCTTTTGTTTCAGTAACATAATCTACAATTGGAAGACCTTTTGCTTCACAAATAGCATTAGTTAATACACCAAGTAATACTTTAACAGATCTAACTGCATCATCATTACCAGGAATAACATAATCAACCATATCTGGATCACAATTAGTATCAACTACACCAAATACAGGTATATTTAACTTTCTTGCTTCTCTAATAGCATTATATTCTTTAGAAGGATCAACTATAATTAAAGCATTAGGTAATTTATCCATATTACGGATACCACTTAAGTTCTTATCTAATTTAGCATATTCCTTCTTAATTTGTTCTACTTCTTTTTTAGGTAATGCATCAAATGTTCCATCTTCTTGCATAGCTTCAATATCGCTCATTCTCTTAACTCTACTTCTAATAGTACGGAAGTTAGTTAATGTACCACCTAACCATCTAGATGTTACATAAAATGATTCAGATCTTGCAGCTTCTTCTTGACAAGCTTCCATAGCTTGCTTTTTAGTACCTACAAATAAGAAATTACCTCCATTATCAGCAATCTCTTTTACTTTTGCATATGCATTTTCTAAGCATTGTGCAGTTTTTTCAAGATTAATGATATATATACCATCTCTTGCAGTAAAGATGTATTCCTTCATTTTAGGGTTCCATCTTTTAGTTTGATGTCCAAATTGAACACCTGCTTCTAATAAATAACTCATAGAAACAACAGCCATAATTTCACTCTCCTTTTGTTATTACTTCCATTTATTCAAGACTTCAACCAACCTAATATGGCCACTAGGTAAGTCCTATAAATAAATGTGTTTATTTGGTTATAAAACCATTAGTATAATATCAAAATATTATTATCTTTTCAAGGCTAATTAAGCAAAATAAAAGAACTCTTAATAAAGAGTCCTAGTTATTTGCTTTACTAGCTTTTTTGGCTAATTCTTTTCTCTTTTTTTCGTCAGCCATTTTTTTATTTATTGCTTTAGCTTTTACCCCACGAATATATATAAATTTACTTTTTACTCCGTCTGGTAAATTCTTTTTATAAGTTCTCATTAAAGTCTTACCTCCACTTCGCTAGTTAATTATAACAAAAGAATAACTTAATATCAAGAAATAGTTCTTATTATTAATTATTATTCTCATTTTCTAACTTTTTATAATAATTATATCTATTAATAGATGCATTCTTATTTAATTCAAGTAATTCTTCAGCATCTTCTTTATTCTTTAATTTTAATGAACGATATCTTACTTCATTATTTAAGAAACTATCATATTTATCAAAATTAATGTTTTTAGAATCTAAATATAATTTATTCTCATTAGGACTATATCTCATTAAAAGCGTATATCCACACTCTACAGCAAGTTTTTCTTCTTGGATTGAACAAGACATACCACCCTTTATTCCGTGCTCAATACATGGTGCATAACATATAATTAAGGCAGGTCCATCATGTTCCATAGCTTCTTTTATAGATCTAATTGCTTGGAACATATTACCACCTATACAAATAGATGCTACATAACAATTAGGATAACTCATAGCTATTCTAAATAAATCTTTTTTATGTGAATGTTTACCAATACCAGCAAATTCACAAACTTGACCAATATGACTTGATTTACTCATTTGACCACCAGTATTTGAATAAACCTCAGTATCAAGTACCATAACTTTAATATTTTCTTCACTTGATAAGACATGATCTATTCCATTAAAACCAATATCATAAGCCCAGCCGTCACCACCTAAAGCAACTACTTTTCTTGCTTCAACATATGGAAGTAGTTCTTTAAAATCTTCTGGTAAATCAGTAATATTACTTAATTTATTATAGATATCATGAGTTATATCATAATTATCAAAATTATTTAATAAATCGTTATATATTTGTTTTTCATCTTTATTTAATTCATCTATATTAGTTCTTATTAATTCTTTTAATCTTTCTCTTTTATTTTTATAACTTAAATGCATTCCATAAGCAAATTCTGCATTATCTTCAAATAATGAATTGGCCCAAGGTAAACTGTATGGAGTTGATGGAGTTGAGCCACCGTAGATTGATGAACAACCTGTTGCATTACATATTACTATCTGATCACCAAATAATTGAGTAAGTAACTTAATATATGCTGTTTCACCACATCCAGCGCATGCACCAGAAAATTCAAATTTAGGCTTTATTAATTGTGAACCCTTGATAGTAAATTTATCAAAGACATCAGGATTTGTATAATTATTAAATAATCTATTTACTTTATCATCTGATTCATATGTAGGTTTACCTAAAGTTAAGGCTTTATTTCCTTGTTTACCAGGACAAACGGATACACATAAACCACAACCTAGGCAATCACGTTCTGATACTACAATCATATAATGATATTCAGGTGCACCAATTGCTTTAATACCATCATTATCATTAACTAAGAATGGTCTAATAGCAGCATGAGGACAAACAAGTGAACACATTCCACATTGTATACAATTATCTTTATTCCATTTAGGAACTTCATCACTAACAGATCTTTTTTCTTTACTAGTTAATCCTCCAGGGAACTCACCATTACGATATTTATATACTTCACTAGTAGTAAGATTATCACCCTTTCTTGCATTAATTAAATCTATAAGATCACTATATTCTTTTCTATTAATATTATTATTAGAAGATTCAATGGTTATTCTCTTAGTACTATTTAAAGCTTCTTTAATAGCATTTTGATTATTATTAACTATATCTTCACCCTTAGTATAAAAAGCATTATAAATACTCTTATTTAAGATATCTAATGGATCTTTAACACCAAGTAATTTTAAGATAATTATTTCCATTATCTTAGATATTTTACCTCTAATATTATTATCTTCTGCTATTCTATTAGCATCTATAACTAATACTTTAATATGTTTATTTTCGATAATATCAATATCTTCTTTATACATAGAACTAATACATTTTTCTGGATCAGATGTATTAATTAAAAGTGTTCCATTATCTTTAATATCATCTAAACAATGATATTTAGTAAAATAAGAATCTTTAGTAACTACGATTATATCAGCATTATTTACATAATATGGTGCTTCAATCTTTTTATTACTAATTCTTAAGTTAGAAATAGTAACTCCACCACTCTTTTTAGAATCATACTCAAAATAACCTTGAACATATGAATTTTCTCCTAAGATATACATTATATCTTTAGAAGCAGATACCATACCATCAGAACCATATCCATATATTTTTATTTCATTAGCATCTAGTTTAATATCATATGGTTTTGAAGATATAGATGTATGTGTTAAATCATCTTTAATACTAATAGTAAAATTATTTTTAGGTGTAGCCATTAACATTGAATAAATACCATAAATATCTTCAGGTGTTGTATTTTTAGAAGATAAACCATATCTTCCACCTACTATTGTTAAATTTTTATCTTTTAGAGCACTTAAAACATCTAAGTATAGTGGTTCACCAATAGAACCTTGATCTTTTACCATATCTAAAACAGCTATTCTTTCTACTGTACTAGGTAAAACATTTTCTAAATATTTTTTACTAAATGGTCTATATAAATGTACACTTATTACACCAAATTTTTCTCCATGTTTATTTTCTTTATCAATAACTAATTTAATAGTATCAACTACTGAACCCATAGCAATAATTACATATTTAGCATCACTTGCGCCATAATAATTAAATGGTTTATAATCAGTACCAGCAAGTTTATTTATTCTTCCCATGTATGAATTAACAATATCAGGTACTCTATCATAGTCTTTATTTCTAGCTTCCATGCTTTGGAAATAAATATCTTCAGTTTCACTCATACCATGTTGTTTGATATTATGTAAATTCATTGATTTATTTTTAAATTCTTTTATTTTTTCTTTATCTACTAAATTTAAAATATCTTTTCTTTCAAGAGTTTCAACAACATTTAATTCATGGCTTGTTCTAAATCCATCAAAAAAATGAATAAATGGTAGCGATGAGGCAATTGCACTTAAATGAGCAACTAAAGCCATATGATAGCATTCTTGTGGATTATTAGATGCAAGCATGTTAAAACCAGTATCACGAATTGCATATACATCTGAATGGTCCCCAAATATACTTAAAGCATGAGTTGCAACCGTTCTTGAAGCTGTATGAATAACTCCAGGTAAACCTTCACCTGCTATCTTATACATATTAGGTATCATTAATAAAAGTCCTTGAGATGCTGTATAAGTACTTGCAAGAGACCCACTTAACAAAGCACCATGAAGTGCACCAGCAGCACCAGCTTCTGATTCCATTTCACTTATTAATACTTTATCATTAAATATATTCTTTTCACCTTTATTAGCCATTATATCTATATTATCAGCCATTGGACTTGATGGAGTTATAGGATATATAGTAGCAACTTCAGTAAATAAATAACTAGCTGTTGCTGTTGCTTGATTTCCATCCATTATTTCTTTCATAATTATTATCTCCTTTTATTCATTATCATCACTAGTAGCATTTCCACCATAATCAGTACCACTATAACTATTATTAGGAGCACTACCAGCAGGACAGGTAATTTTTTCTTTATTACCGCAATTATTATTTACACAATAATAGCATGTAGAATACCCATCTGAATCATCATCTTCATCACATGAATAAACTTTCATACACTTACTAATATTATCATCAATATTATTATCATATGCAGTATTAGCTGCTAAAAATATAAAAAATATAACAATAATACCAATATCAATTATAGTTAATATTAACCCAATAATACTACTTATTTTTAGCAATATATTCTTATTATCTTTTTTTAACACATAAGACATTAATAAACCTATCGGAGGAAATATAATTGAAAATATCAAAGCAAGTATACTTTCTCCATTAATATTATTTTTCTTTTTCATAAGCACCTCTATTCAGCACAGTTAGTTCCATTTATTATTTTACATACAAAATTATTATCTTTTATATCATTAAATAAACTACTATCATAATCTTTAACATAATTAATTAATAAATTACTATTAGATATATTATCAATAGTAATACCATATAGCATCTTAGAATTATTATGTATAAATAAATAATATTTATTTAAATTATTATTAGTACAAGAAATAGCAATATAACCTTTATTATTATCATTGGTATTTCTTAATTCATTAATATTATAACTTAATATATAAGTATCCTCATCATCATAATATATATCATTATTCTCACACTTATCACTTACTGCTTGTAAATAAGTATTAGTATCTTTAATTAATTTATTACTTTCAATATTATCAGTAATACCAGAAAATTTAATTATAATAATAGTAATAATTAAGATAACTACTATTACTATTAATAAAATGATTGTTTTTAATATTTTATTCATAAACATTACCAATAAAATTATAACATAAATAAAAGAGAAGAACCATAAGTTCTTCTCTTCAAATAAACATAAGTGCCTAAGAAAAGTCGAAGTGATAAAAAACCCGCTCGCCACGAGGTGGGCAACACATACCCCAGCTTTAGGATCCCTACACGTAAAACGCAAGGTCTTCAACACCGCAGGATAATTAGTTTCCCAAGAATATCACATTAGTCGGTTTTTATGAAATAACCTCTCTTAGGTACCTTAAATATAACATATATAACTAATAATATCAATAGTTATATATAACTTTACATACGAGGTACTACGCCATCTTTTCTTGCTTTATCCTCTAGTTCTTCTCGATGTTCTTTATTTTTCAAAGCAATATCATCATAATAACTAGCAGTAGTAAGAGCATCTACGATATCTTGAGCAGCCTCTCCACCTTTTTGTACTTTATATGAGACAATAGCATCGCATTCTTCGATAAAAAGATTTAATGCATCTTCGATAGACATTCCACTATTTTTAATAAGTTCAATAATATCATTAGTACTCTTTCCATCTTCTCTTAATTTTATTATTTTACTTACAAAATCATCATTTTTATTTTCCATAATATATTTCCTTTCTTATTACGCTTTCCATCTTGCACATACATCACAGTTACTTGAATATGGTGCAGGATTAGGCATATCCATTTTAATTATTACTGGTATTTTAAATGCTGTACCAAAGGCTACCATTGTACCACTTTGAAGTGATGTTAATTTTTCAATAATATCACCTGAAATATTTGGAAGCATCTTATTAATATAATCTAGGTCTAATGGGTGTGTCATCTTTAAGATACAGAAGTTACTTGTCTGACCAATAACGGTATCAGAAAGTTCTACTGGTCTTTGTGAAATAAGTGCAAGCATTACACCATATTTACGACCCTCTTTAGCAATACGTTCAAAGATATTATAACCAAGTAAGAAATGGTCTGTATCATCTTTAGTAACATATCTATGTGCCTCTTCAATAAATAAGTGGAATGGTATTTGTGCTCTTTCTCTTCTTGATTTAGCAAAATCAAATATCATCTTACTGAATATCTTAACAATAGTCTTAGCTAATTGGTCATCTATATCTTCTAGGTTAATATTAATAATTTGTGATCTCTTATTATTATGTACTATTAAACTAGATATATAATCTTCAAGAGTAATATAATTAGGCACTTGGAAGAATTCTCTATTAGAACTATTATTTAATGAATGTAATCTAACTTGCATAATAGTAGCATTATCTTGCATAATTCTATTATTTAAGAAACCATCACCAATTAATGTAAATGATAAGGCTTTTTCTAAGTCATCAAGTGTATAAAATGCATCTTTTGGTACACTCATGGTAGCTTCAAGATCATCATCTATAAACTTAAGTAAGTATTCGTTAATTAATACAGATTCAGCAAACTCACCATTTCTATCTATACCAAAACATTCAGAAAATTTTCTTGTATAACCAATACCTTGAATATCAGTATCAACATTAAATTCAGGAGTACTACAATCAGATATAATAGTAAAAATATCATTCTTTTTACCAGCAGCATTTTCATTGCTAAATAATACTGTCATGATGGCTTTAGCTATTAAATGGTTTTTAAGTTTCTTTGTTTCTTCATCATTTTTAGAGAATAACTTAGCAAGTTTAACCATTCTTTCAATAATAGTATATTGATGATGGTTATCGGCTTGTAAAAGTAAACATATATCATCAACAGTTAATAAGAATATAGGTATTCTTAATGGTACATCACTATCATCAACAGGATTACTAGTTATGAATTTATATTGATAATTAGGATTAAATTGACTTAATACTTTAAATGCTGTCTTATATTCACCATAAGCATCAAAGAAGAATAGATTTGCATTAAATGATAAGAAATTCTTATTTAAGAATATATTTTGAACTATACGAGCAACTGAACAAGATTTACCCGAACCAGTATTACCAAATATAGCTAAGTGGTTAGAAAACATATCATTGATATTTACATAAACATTTTTACCAGCATATACTGCACTCTTACCCATATATAATGAATCTGGTGTATTAGAACCAAATATGATATTTAATTCTGAATCATTTATGATTCTTATCTTAGAATCAAGTGTTGGTTTAATAATAGTACCAGCTATAAATCTGCCATTAACAAATTGTCCAAGTAAACCAATATCTACTTCGTTCTCATTGGCTTTTTTAACTTCACCTAGTAATTTGTGTCCATTTGATTCAAATACGACGTGCATGTTCATTAAGTTTGGTACAACCATGTTTTCTTTATGTATTTCGACTTTAGCTGTTACATCATCAATTGAAAATATTTTACCAAACATTTTGTAAGAATTTAATACAGTATTAGGATCTGTCTTTAAATCAACAGACTGGATATTACTTATGTCATCTACTGGTTTTGGCACATTTATTTGTGTATTACTGCTTACTTTACTTTGAAAAGCTTGTGCTTGTGTATTTAATGTTTCAATATTTTTAGTGCCATTAATACTACTTGTAGTATTGCTAGTAACATTTTTAACACCTGTATTAGTAGCTTGTACTGGAGTGACATTATTTGTTTGTACTCCGGATAAACTATTTGATGAAGTATTTATCATATTAACATTATTTTGTTGAGTATCGCTTGGACTTTTAAAAGTATTTGTTATACCTAGTGATGCTAGATTTACTTGAGCAAGTCCATTATTATTTTGATTATTTTCTGTATTCATAAAATCACCCTTTATTCTCCTTCAATATCTATAAATGAAAAATCACTATTAGTAAGTTCAATATTTGGATTATTCACATATACTTTAAGCAAAAGATCTCCTTCTTTTACATAGTCTCCTTCTTTTACATTTAAATAAAGCCCAACTGAATAATCAATGGTATCATCAAGTTTCATTTTAGATGCCCCTACTTTAGCAGCAAGTTTAGCAGCACCAAGAGCATCTATTTTTTTAATTTTGCCGGATTTATTTGCATTTATAGGTATTACATTCTCAGCAAGTTCTAATTCATCAATTCTACCACCTTGACTTTTAACAAATTCATAAAATTTTTCTAAAGCTTTACCTGTTTCAATGGCTTTTTCTGCATAAATAATAGATTCGTTATAATCAAGTCCTCTAGTCATAGAAAGTAAATTAGCAGCACATTCAACGGCTTTATAATATAATGGACATTTTTTACCCTTTAAAACATTAATAGCTTCTTTTACTTCAAGAGCATTACCTATCGCATATGAAAGTGGAGTATTCATATCAGATATTATAGTTTCTACTTTTTTATTATATGAAGTACCTATTTCTTTTAACATTCTTGATAGTTCTTCAGCTTGACTTTGATTTTTAACTAAAGCACCATCACCTACTTTAATATCTATTAAGATATTTTCAGCACCTAAGGCAATTTTTTTAGACATAATAGATGATGCTATTAAAGGAAGTGATTCAGTAGTTCCAGTTACATCACGTAAGGCATATACAACTTTATCAAGTGGAGTTAATTCACTAGTTTGTGCGGATAGAGCAAAACCTACAGTCGATGCTTTCTCGATTAATTCATCTTTAGTAAGTTTTAAATTCATACCAGGAATACTTTCAAGTTTATCAATAGTACCACCAGTTATACCTAGACCTCTTCCACTCATTTTGGCCATATGCATACCCATTGCTGCACACATTGGACCAACAACTAATGTCGTTGTATCACCAACACCACCAGTTGAATGCTTGTCTACTGAATTATTAATATAATCTGATATATGATATTCTTCACCAGATTTAATAAAAATATCAGTTAAGGCTAAAGTCTCTGACATATTCATACCATTAATTGTAATTGCCATTAACAAAGCACTCATCTGATAACTAGGAATCTTTTTATTTAGATATCCATTAAAAGCATACTCAAGTTCATCATAAGATAAACTAATACCATTTTTCTTACGGGTTATTATATCAAGTATATTCATAACTACACCTACTTTATAATCATTATAACACTTAGAAAATGATAATAACATTAAAATAATAATTTATTGTAAAGAAAAAGATTGAAAATTAATTCAATCTTTATTTTGCTTTTTAAGTTCAACAAGTATTTCTTCAAGTAATTTAGTTTCATCACTCTTTTTAGGTTCTTCTTTTGGTTTTTCTTTCTTAAATTTATTAAATACTTTAACTATTAAATAAACTACGAATGCCATTATTAAGAAATTAATAACATCCATTAAGAAATCTCCAATACCAATATTTGCTTTAAATATTGGTATAGTCAATCCTCTAAAGCCATCAACAGTAAAACAACCAATTATTGGTGATATTATATTATTAATAAATGATTTAACTATATCAGAAAAAGCACCACCAATAATGACACCAACTGCTAAATCTAAGACATTACCTCTATTAATAAAATCTCTAAAACCTGATAAGAATTTTTTGCTTGAATTTGCACCTTTAGTAAATTCGTTTTTAATGTTTTCTTTATTTACAGTTTCTTTTAATTTATCATTTATCTTATTACTCATAAGTTATTCTCCCTTCTTATTATCATCGATTACGGCTTTTATTCTTCTGATACCTGCACTTGATGATTCTTCTTTAGTTATATGGAAGTGTCCAATTTCACCTGTGTGTTTAACATGTGGTCCACGGCATATTTCTTTTGAAACATCGCCAATTGAATAAACTGTTACAACATCAGGATAACGATCAGCAAATTCACATTCAGCACCTGATTTAATAGCATCTTCTTTTTGCATTTCTTTTACTGTTACAGGTAAATCATCTTTAATCCATTTATTTACTAAATCTTCAGTATCTTTTAATTCTTCAGGAGTTAATTTATGATCGCATGTAAAATCAAAACGCATTCTTTCACTAGTAATATTAGAACCCCTTTGTTTGGAATCCTCGCCTAAAACTTTCTTTAAAGCAGCATTAAGTAAGTGTGTTGCTGTATGATATCTTGTTTCAATCTCACCAGAACCACCTAAACCACCTTTAAATTGTCCTGCAGATGTTGTACGTGATAATTCTTGATGTTTCTTAAAATATTCTTCATATCCTTGTCTATCAACTTTAATATTTTTTTCTTTTGCAAGTTCTTCAGTTAACTCAATTGGAAAACCATATGTATCATATAAATGGAAAGCAGTAATACCATCGATATCTGAATCAGATACTTTATTAAATTCTCTTAAACCTTTTTCAAGAGTATGAGCAAATTTATTTTTTTCTAAACGTAATACTTCTAAAACAGTATCTCTATTTTCTTTTATTTCTGAATAATATGTTTCATATTGATCCATTATTTTTATTGCTATACGTTCTTCCCAGTTAGAATTAATATCTATATCTAACTTTTTAGCATATCTAATAGCTCTTCTTATTAATCTTCTTAATATATAACCTTGACCTACATTAGATGGTTTAATACCAGCTGGGTCTGCACTTATAAATACTGCTGTTCTGATATGATCAGCAATTATACGCATAGATTTTTCATTGCCATAATAATTTTTACCAGAAATGCTTTCTATTTCTTTGATAATATCTGACCAAATAGATGATTCGTAATTATCATTTTTGCCTTCAAGTATAGCGGTTACTCTTTCAACACCCATGCCTGTATCAACATTTTTATGTTTTAAAGTCTCCATACTTCCATCTTCTTTATGGTTATATTGCATGAAGACATCATTCCATATTTCAACCCATCTTGAATCATTTGTATCAAATACCTCAGGAATTGGATCATCACTTCTCCAGTAAAACATTTCTGTATCTGGTCCACATAATCCTGGAAGTTCAAGATTAGGCCACCAATTATCTTCTTTAGTTGAAACCATATGTTTTTCGTTAATACCTAAACTTAACCATAGATCTCTTGTTTCAGTATCAAGTGGTGCTATTTCATTACCAGCAAAATAAGTAACTGCGAGTCTTTCAACAGGTATATTTAATACTTTAGTTAAAAATTCAAATGACCAATTAATAGCTTCTTTTTTAAAATAATCACCTAAGGACCAATTACCTAGCATTTCAAAGAAAGTATGATGATAACTATCACCTACTTCATCTAAATCATTAGTTCTAACACACTTTTGATAATCACATAATCTTTTACCATATGGATGCTTTTTACCCATCAAATAAGGAACAAGTGGTTGCATACCTGCAGTATTAAATAATACTGTATTATCATTTTCTGGTACAACAGGTGCACTAGGTATTTGTTTATGTCCTTTACTTACAAAAAAATTAATATATAAATCCTTTAAATTCATAAATACCACCTTTTAATACATGTTATTATATTAAATTGACTATTAATAATCAATTATTTATTATCAAAGAAACCTTTACTTTTCTTAATTTTATTACCAATTCCTAAATTATTACTATTAGCTATAACATAAGTTTTACTATTTAAACTAAATACATATATATCTTTATATTCATCTGCTTCATATTCATTAGAATCAAATTCAATAACATCAGAATTTAAATTATCAAAACTTAACATATAATAATATGGATATACAATATCTTTATTGTTATAGTTATATATTCCATCATAATCTATATCGAAACAATTTACTATTTCATAATCACTATCTAATGGATCAACCGAATTATCACTTACTTTATTTACCTTAACTGAAGAAACACCAGATATATTTCTATCAAATTCATAGTATTTTACCCCATCATAAACATCTGTTGCTTGATTATTAATAGACATATCATAGTATTCACTTTTACTTATATAAGTAAATTCAACTGGGTAACTATTACTAAACTTAACAAATATAAACCTAGAACTATCACTTAATTTATTTAATAAATTTTTTATAAAATCAGTATTTATATTTCCTTGATAAGCTATTGTATCTATAATTGTTAATTTATTAGAATCAAGTAAACTATTAAAATCATATCCATTAGGTAATGTATGTATATAACTATAATATCTATTAAAATTTATATAATAATCTTGATAACTAAATTCAGGATTACTATATAATAATTCATATTCACTCATATTATCATGTAAATATATATTGTAATCATTTTTTATACTTGCACTTGAACCATCATCACCAAGTAAGTTATTATCAACACTCATAACAGTAATACCAGATTTAGATGTTCCATAAACAATATTACTGCATTTTTCTACTCGTTTGTTATTTTCATCTAATTCTTTATAACATAAATATTGTAAATTAGAAAACGAATCTTTCTCACCAAATTTATTATAATAATAATCTTTTATTATAGGTAAACTTTCTTTTTTTAAAGTACTCTTATTTGCATCAATAATAAAATAACAACCTATTAATACTATTATAAAGAAGATGACTATTATAAAAATAACTCTATGAGTAAATTTCTTGTTATTTATTTTATTTTGTTTTATTTCTTCTTTTTCAGCTTCTGTTAAATATTTATTTTCTTCTTTTACTAATTCTTCATCATCTATTAAATCAAATAATTCTAATATATAATTTTTATTACCTTTTTCTTTTCTTTCTTTTGCTTCTTCTGTTTTTACTTCTTCTTCAGCTTCTTTTTCTAATTTTTCTTGTTCTTTTTCTCTTTCTTTTTCATATTTTACTAATTCTTTATATTTTTTTCTTTTATTAATATAATTAGAAAAAACACTCACTTATATCAACTCACTCTATTACTCTTTTTATAAATTCTTTACTTTTAATATATAAACCTGAATATCTATTATAATATTCTTCTAATATACTATTAATATCATTAATAACTTTATCACTTATTTTTAATTCTTTAATAGAATTAATATCTACTAAATAATACATCTTAAGCATCTTTAATACTTTATTATCATATATTAATTCATCTTGATAACAATTCTTACATATATAACCGCCATCATAGACATTAAATGTTATAATATCTTCGCTACTACCACATTTAATACATTTATCAAAATTAATAGGTATGCCTATATAATCTAATAATTTAATTTCATATATATTAGTCATAACTAATGGATTTAGTCCATCATTCATTTTAAGTACTGTACTTATATATAAATCATATAAACTATTATCTACTGATTCTTTATATACTTCTTTAGTTAAATCAGTTATATATATTAAATAACTTATTAAAGTTAAATCACTTTTTAAATATTCTAGTTCATTTATAATAGTACCTTCTTTTAAAGTACTTAATTTATTTTCATTATAATATATAGTAAATTCACCATATATTAATTTATTAGATATTATTCTTAAATTACTTTTAATATTTTTACAACCTTTAGATATAACACCAATTATGCCATCTTTAGTTAAGATATTTAATATTTTTGATGATTCTTTAAAGGGTACTTCACTTACTACCATACCTTGAATAGTTTTTATCATATTATCACTTCTTACTAAAAAAGAGCATAAATAAGCTCTTTATATTTCATCATCAAAACCTAATTCTTCTAAGTATTTATCTTTATTACGCCAGTTCTTTACTGTTTTAACATATAGTTCAAGATATACAGGTTCATGAAGTAAGTGTTCGATATCATAACGAGCTGCAGTACCAATCTTTTTTATCATTGCACCTTGTTTTCCAATTATTATTTTCTTTAGTGAATCACGTGATACGATAATATCGACATTTATCTCCGCTACATTACCTTTATCATGAAAACTAGTTAATACACATGTTATATTATGTGGTACTTCATCTGTTGTATAATTTAATATTTTTTCTCTTACTAACTCTTGTATCATAAATCTAGGATCAGAATTAGTTATGACGTCATCTTCATAATATTTAATATCATCTCTTAGATAACTCTTAGTTAAATTAATTAATCGATCTACATTATCATTTTTTAATGCAGAAACTGGTATAATATCAGCAAATTCAAATAAATCTTTATAATTATTAATAGCTTTAACAATACCTTCTTTAGTAAGTTTATCTATTTTATTTAGAACAAGTATAACAGGACTATTTACTTTCTTAAGGGATTCCAAGATGGCTTTATCACCTTTTCCTATACCTGCAGATGCATCAACGACAAATAGAATAGCATCAATATCTTCAAGTGAATCATAAGACTCTTTATTAAGTCTTTTGCCCAATTTATCAACAGGCTTTGCAATACCTGGAGTATCGACAAAAACTATTTGAAAACCATCACCATGATAAACACCTTGGATAGTATTTCTTGTTGTACCAGCTACATCAGATACGATAGCTATTTTATCATTTACAATAGTATTAATTAAAGTAGATTTACCTGTATTAGGTCTTCCTACGATACTTACAAATCCGCTCTTCATCTTATCACATCCTATATCAAAAATATTATATCACGAAATAATATCTAAATCATTTAAAATCTCATCTTGTAAGCCAAATTGCTTAATTTCTTCTTCTTTAGATCTAGTATGATCAAAACCTAATAAATGAAGTAAACCATGACATACTAAGAATGAAAGTTCTCTTTTTTCACTATGATTATATTCAATAGCTTGTTCTTTCATTTTAGGAATAGAAACAAACACATCACCAAGTTCTCTTACAGGTAACTTAATATTATCTATATCTTCTAGAGCAAAAGATAAAACATCAGTCGTTCTATCAATATTACGATATTTTTTATTCATCTCGTGCATCTTTTCATCATCAATAAATATAACATCCATATGTGCACCAGTAACTTTTAATTTATCAAGTGTATGATTTATTACCTCATTAAGATAAGAGTAATCTTTATCATAACCATATTCATTAACTATTTCAAAACTATTTTTCATGTCTAATCATTCCTTTAATTAAATCTATTATTTTAAATATTAATATACCTATTAAACCACCTACTATATTAAGTAATATATCATCTACATCAAAACTTCTTCCAATGAAAGTCTGTACTATTTCAATAGATAATGATATAAAAAATATAACAAATAAATTTAATAAATAATTCTTTTTCTTAGTAAATATGTTTATTGTATCACTAATTAAATAACCAAATGGTATAAATATTGCAATATTACCTATAACATTAACAAAAAAAGATCTACTCATAAAATTATATCTTAATATTTCTTTAAATGGAGTAAAATTATTAGAATATGATTGATAATCTCTAGATGTAACTATTACAAATAATAAAAATACATATATTATATATATAAATATTTTTATTTCATTTAAAGAAATATTA
>OMVK01000041.1 GCA_900314465.1 uncultured bacterium
TTTGATGCCATAAAAAATACACTTCCTTTCAAAGTGTATTTTATCATAAAAGTCACTTTTTTATTTGTGTCTACTATATGGGGTGCATTTCACTTCTGCCTTACTTTTTTTAATACCAAATACTATCAGATTAATACTAGTAGATTTAGATTCAGTTAACTTATAAGTACTCGTATTTATCTGATATGTCCATATTGAATTAGCAATCCATATCGCATCATAATCACTACCAGTATTAATTTTATTTGTAATATCTAAAGTATCAGCATAATCTATACTAATATTTAAATTGTTATCATTAATATATTTTTTTAAATCAGAATCAAATTCTTTATTTTCACTACTAGATAGTATTTTTAAAGTATCAGTATTATTAGTATTATCTTCTTTAGTAGAACTACCAACACCAATAATAATATAAAAAATAAATATAATAAATATTGCTAATATAATATAACCTAATCCACCATTGTTAGTATTATTTGGTCTAACATTAAGTTTTGTATTCAAATAACTCACTAATTATCTTCTTAATAACTATATTTTTTTTATAATAACTATACAAGAATACTAAAATAGCATATCGTTAAATACTTGCCTGTAATCTACACCTAAATATTTTAATATTGCAAAAGCAAATTTAGCAGATGTACCAGGACCAGCACTAGTAATAATATTATGATCTACTACTACATCTTCTTTTGCATATGTAGAATTAGTAAAATTACTTTCCATTCCTGGATAACATGTTACTTTTAATCCACCAATAACATTAGCTTTTTCAAGTACCACAGCAGGACTTGCACAAATAGCTGCAACAAGCTTACCTTTTCTTACAAAATCTTGAATACTTTCAATTACTATTTTATTATTAGATAAATTAATCGCACCCTTACCACCACCTGGTAAAATCAAAGCATCATAACTACTAAAATCACTTACAATATTAGTAAGTACACGTAAACCATGTGAACCAGTTACTTCATTATTATCAGTATTAACTAAAGTAACATTAATACCACATCTTTTTAAAATATCATATGGAGTAATAGCTTCAATCTCTTCAAAACCATCTTCTAATATAATTGCAATATTATACATAAATAACACTCTCCTATTAAAACAAGTATAACATAAAAATATTATATATATAAATTAATACTTTGATATAATGATAATGGAGATGATAAGATGAGTTTATTTAATAATATATTAAATAGTGTAGTAAATAGTTCTAAAAGTGCTATTGAAAATGAAGTATATAATCAAACAGCAGGTATTAGAAGTAATATTAATGAACAAATACACAATCAAGTACAAAAAGGTGTTAATAAAGGTATAGATAAAGTTGTACAAATGTATCTTAATAATATTAGTAGACAATATGGTTATACAGGTATGGAATTTAATGATTTTGAAATTACCAAGTTAGCAAATGATCCTAATTATATGAATGATTACTTAATATTAGAATTTAATAAAACAACAGATAATATAAATGAAGCTTATGGAAGAGATACAACTACTAATGATAATTGTAAAACCATAGATGAAGCTAAAAATTATTTATTTGAAGCAGTAGATTATTTAGGTACTCCTACTTCTAATCCTAAAGGTATTAAAATGAATGAAGAATGCGCTAAAAACAATTTTAATAAAGATAAATTTAAAGAAACCATTAATACTTGTTTAGATAGTATACAAAAGTCTTTAAATCAAGTTAATAAACAATTTGAAGATATAAATAATAGCTTATGATATATATGTATATTGGTCCATCTTCTTCAGGTAAAGATACTTTTTATAAATATACATTAGATAATTATTATGTAAAACCTATAATCTTAAATACAACAAGACCTAAAAGAGAAAATGAAATAGATGGTATTAATTATTATTTTACTAGTAAAAATAAACTAGATGAAATGGATAAAAATAAAGAATTAATTGAAAGAAGAGATTATAATACTAAATATGGTATATGGTCTTATGCTACTAGTAATAAAAACATTGATTTAAGTACTAATTATATTACTTTAAATACTTGGGATGGTTATCAAAAATTTATTGATTATTATGGCAATAATGTAGTTGTTCCCATATATTTTGATACTGATGAATATATACGTTTACAAAGAGCTATATCAAGAGAAAAATTAGAAAAAGAACCTAAATATGATGAAGTATGTCGTAGATTTTTAGCAGATAAAATAGATTATACAAAAGATAAAATAAATAAATACTTACCATATATTATTAATAATAATGGTTCTAAGTTAGAAACAGAATGTGAAATAAATAATATTTTAGATAATAAATTAATAAGAAAAAGACATTAATAAATAATGCCTTTTTTTAATATTGTATTCCCCAGATAACATGATATTTTGCAGGTTTACCACAACATACACATTTATCATCAATTGGTTTTTCATCTACGATGCATCTAGATTTACAACCATTAATCTCTTTTATTTTATCTTCACATTCAGAATCTCCACACCACATAGCATGAATAAAACCTGGTTTAGTATTTAAGATATTTCTTATATCATCTAAATTATGTGCTTCAAAAGTAAGTTCATTCATACGTTTTTCTGCTCTTTTATACATATCATTTTGAATAGTATCAAGCATATCTTTTACATAAGTAACTATATCTATATCTTTATCACTAGTTATTTTTTCTCTAGTATCTCTTCTTACAAATGTAAGTTTATTTTCTTTTAAGTCTCTCTCACCTACATCTATTCTTAAAGGTATACCATTAACCTCCGCATCAGCAAACTTAAATCCAGGAGTCTTATCACTTGAATCAATATAAGAGATAATTCCAGCTTCATTTAATTTTGTATTAAATTCACTTGCTAAATTACTTACTTCATCACTCTTACCTATTGGTATGATTACTACTTGTTTAGGTGCTATTCTTGGAGGTAAAACAAGACCATAATCATCTGAATGAACCATGATAAGACCACCAATCATACGTGTAGTTGTACCCCATGATGTTTGATAACAATATTCAAGCTTATTATCTTTATTAGTAAATGTTTCATTATATGCTTTAGCAAACTTTTGCCCAAAATAATGACTAGTACCAGATTGTAAACTTACTCCATTATACATTAGTGCTTCGTTAGTTAAAGTATATTCTGCACCTGCAAATTTTTCTTTTTCGGTTTTCTTACCTACGATACTAGGGATAGCAAGTATTTCATGATGGAACCATTGATATACTTTAATCATTCTTAAAGTCTCTTCTTCTGCTTCTTTACTAGTAGCATGAACAGTATGCCCTTCTTGCCAAAAAAACTCTCTTGTTCTTAAAAAAGGTCTCGTAGTAGATTCCCATCTTACAACATTACACCATTGATTATAAAGTTTAGGTAAATCTTTATAGCTATGTACATGTGTTGAATAATAATCACTAAATAATGTTTCAGATGTGGGTCTTACAGCAAATCTTTCTTCAAGTTTCTTACTACCACCCTCAGTAACCCAAGCAACTTCAGGAGCAAAACCATTAACAAGTTCCCCTTCTTTTTTAAGTAAACTCTCAGGTATAAATAGAGGCATAGATACATTAACATGACCTAGTTCTTTAAATTTTTCATCTAGTATATGTTGCATCTTCTCCCAAATAGCATATCCATTAGGTTCGATAATCATACAACCCTTAACAGCAGAATAATCACATAAATTAGCTGCTCTTACAACATCAGTATACCATTTAGCGAAATCTTTATCTCTTGGTGTTATAGCTTTATTATTCATAATATCTCTTCTTTCTAAAATAAAAAGAAATGATACCAAAGGAGTCTATTAAATAGACGGTACCATCCCTTTATTAACTTAATTAATTATAACGGATTAAACCGTAAGTAGTTTTCTACTTCATAAATAAGGTAGGAATTATATAAGTATATAATCTAGTTTTCACTATCCTAGAATCACTAATATATTTAAATATATAATTATGTCCTTAAACATTTATCTCTTGTATATTACAATAATAATTTAATTTTATCAATTAATATTATTTATTATTTTCATTATATTCTTTGCATCTTTCATCTAATGCTTTAAATAATTCATCTACTTCATCTTCACTTTGTATTCTTGCACCTGAAGCAAAAGCATGACCACCACCATGATATTTTTCAGCAACATCATTAATAACTATTTTTCTACTTCTAATATTAATACGATATATATGTTGATTTTCATCATATGATGAAAAAGCCCAACATTTAAGTTCATTAATATGATTTAAATCATTAATCATATTAGATGCAGTATTAGAATCAACTTTATATTTTTTATAATCATAATTAGTTATTTTTAAATAGCCAAAACCATTATCAGTAATATTAATGTTATCTATTAAATAAGATTCAAATCTTCTTTCACTTATTGGTCTATCATATAGATTATTATATACATAATCTAAATCTATATCATAATTATTAAATAATTTACTTACTAATTCAAATGTTTTACTACTTGTACTTAGTAGTAAAAATCTATCTGAATCTGATACTATACCCACATATAATTTTTCAGCTATTTCTTTATTTATTTTTAAATTAGTCTTATAAATTAATTTTGTAAGTATTTCACAAGTACTTGTTGCACTTTCATCTACTAATTCTAAATCACATTCTTGATGGTCACATGGATGATGATCTATTTTAATTGTATATTTATAGTTATCTTTATTTGCTGAATCTGCTCTTGGAAACTCAGGTATATCTAGTATTATTAATAGTGGATTTGATAGTTTAGTTTCATCTATTTTATCAAGACTACCTAAGTATTTAAATTTAGATACTGGTGCCCCAATAGCATATACTTTTTTATTTTTAAAATTTAATTTAATTGTATCTCTTAAAGATATTTCTGAAGCAATAGCATCAGGGTCAGGTCCAATATGTCTTGCGATAACTATTTCATCATATTCTTTTATTTTTTTTATTATTTTTTTATAAATATCGTTACTAAACATGTAACTCCTTATTTATTTTCAATAAATTTATAAGTATCTCTTGCAATCATTACTTCTTCATCTGTTGGAATAACATATACTTTAACACTTGAATCATCAGTAGATATTAAAGCTTCTTCTCCCCTTACATTATTCTTTTCAGGGTCTAATTTTATTCCAAGTGGTAAAAGTGAATTAATGATAGCTGCACGAGTACTTGCAGAGTTTTCACCAACACCAGCTGTAAAGACAATAGCATCAGCTCCACCAAGTTCAAGATAGTATTCAGCAATATAATTTACAATCTTTTCTACATACATATCTTGTGCAAGTTTAGCTCTTTCATTACCATCAGCTACAGCTTCTTCGATATCACGTGAATCACTTGATACACCAGAAACACCTAAATAACCACTCTTTTTATTTAAGTCATTTATAACATCATCAAGATTTTCACCAGTTTTTTTCATAATATATGGAATAATTGTAGCATCGATATCACCTGAACGAGTACCCATCATTAAACCGGCATTAGGAGTAAATCCCATAGAAGTATCAATTGATTTACCATCTTTAATAGCACAAATAGAACCACCATTACCAATATGACAAGAAATAATTCTAGCATGTGGATTATTTAATATCTCAGCTGTTCTATTAGCTATATAATTATGACTCATACCATGGAAACCATATTTTCTTACACCATATTTTTCATACCATTCATATGGTACTGGGTATAAGAATTCTTTTTTAGCCATAGTTTGATGGAAAGCAGTATCAAAACAACCTACTTCAAGTGCATTAGGGACATTCTTCTTAAATGCATCTACTCCGATTAAATTAGCAGGATTATGAAGTGGAGCAAGTTCTGATAAATCAGATACAGTCTTAATAACATCATCATCAATAATTACTGAATGAGCATATTTTTCTCCACCATGAACTAAACGATGACCTACACCCTTAATTTCATCTAGTGATGTGATAACTTTATTATCAATTAATTCTTGAATTAAAGTCTCAACAGCTATAGAATGATCTTTTAAATCTTTTTCTTTCTTTATTTTTTCTCCATTTAATTTAATAGTATAAATACCCCCTGGTAAACCTATTCTTTCAAATGTACCAGATATTAATACTTTTTCTTCTGGCATTTCATATAATTTAAATTTTAAAGATGAACTACCAGCATTAACAGTTAATATTTTCATTTATTTCACACCCTTCATGGCATATTATAGCAAAAAATAACTAATATAAAAATAAAAAAAGAATGTAATTATTAATTACATTCAATATTATTATAAGTTGAAGTTAATAATGCTTTATATGTTTCATAATCTTTTTCTTTTGTTATATGTATATTTAATTGATCAAGACCAAGTTGTTGTGCACTTAATGCTTCTGTATCATATTCATCTTGATTAACAAATAGTTTTAACGAGAAATTAGATATACCACCATCTATTAAAACATCAATACCTTTAACACTCATATTACTTAAATTAGCAGCATTAGTATAATCACTAATAGTATCATTATTTTCTAAATTAGTAGTATTTTTATATTCAATATATAAATTAGTAATTTGATTTTGATCATCATTAGCAAAAGTATAAGTAACTTTACCACGGTCTAGAGTTGCTACACACTCATGTTTATTTTGAGCATCTACAATCGGCTGAAAATCATCTTGTTCTACATTCTTTAATAAATCTTGATTAGCATATCCATATATTCCAAGTAAAGCAAATACTGCAATAACAAATGCCCAAGCTACAACCACCTTAGTATTCATATCATCACCTACATTAAATTATAATAAATATTAATAATAATTACAATATATCATTAAAACTATTATATTCATGATTTAATTCTATTTTAATAATTTTTTCATTATTAATAGCTTCTTTTACTAAAGTATCAAAGTCATATTTTTTTTCTTCTTCTATACATTTATTTTTATTAGGATTAATAACTGGATGTTTAGGTACAAATATGGTACAACAATCTTCATATGGTAAAATACTTGTTTCATATGTACCTATTCGTTTAGAAATTTCAATAATATCAAGTTTATCAAGACATGCACATGGTCTTATTATTGGTAGATCACTAACACACTCAATTGCACTCATTGATGTTAAAGTTTGACTTGCAACTTGACCAATAGATTCCCCATTAACAATACACTTACAGTTATTTTTATAAGCAATACTTGTAGCAATACGATACATATATCTTCTCATGATAGTAATTAGGTAATCTCTATCACAATTTTTAAGTATTTCTTCTTCTATTTTTGTAAGATTAACAACATGTAATTTAATATAACCAGAATAATTGCATAATATTTTACATAAAGACTTAACTTTATTTAGAGCATCAACTGATGTATGAGGTGGAGCATCAAAATAAACCGCTTCAAGTCTTATACCTCTCTTCATTGCAAGATATCCACTAACTGGTGAATCAATACCACCTGAGAGCATAAGCATTCCTTTACCTGATGCACCAACTGGATACCCACCAAGTCCCCTATATTTACTTGTATAAACTAATACTTTTTTAAAACGAATTTCTATTTCTACACTTAACTCAGGATTATGTACATCAGCATGTATATCTTTAATATTTTTAAGTATAATACCCCCAATTTTTCTAGATACTTCCATACTTTCTAAAGGATAAGTCTTATCAGCTCTTTTAGTATTAACCTTAAATGTCTTAAACTCTTTATCACTTAATAGCTTTAAAACATTATTACCAATATTATCTATTGAATTATCACTAAACTCATAACCAACATTAATCTCATGTATACCAAATATATTTTTTAACTTATCTATACACTTACTTATATTATCAGAAGTAATATACATTCTACCCTTATCATAAGTTATCTCATGATTAATATTTTCAAGACTACTTTCAATATTATTTTTAAGTATCTTAATAAAATAATTAATATTATCTCCCTTAGTATTTAATTCTGCATATTTAATTATAATAACTTCATTCATACATATCACCAAACACATGTATTTTAGCAAATAATAATTAATAATTAAAGACAAAAAAGATACTTAAAATCAAGTATCTTTTATCTTACCTTACTTTTATAATAATCTGAGTCCATTAAATTAAAATCAACTCTTGCATCATCTTGTGTAATAACATTATCATTATTAGAATCAACTGCAACATCTAAACCAAATTGTCTTAACTTAACAGAATTTTCTATTTTTTGTACATCACTTGAATGAAGAGGTCCTGCATCAACAATCCATATATCATCTTTAACTTCAGAATCTAAATTATCATAATTTATGATTGAATTTAAAGCATTATGTTCACTATATATTGCAATATCACGATTTAATTCTTTTCTTAATTCACTAGCTTCATGATTTACTACATTTGTAATATCACCATGTAATGAATTTCTATATCTATTACCATTTGTCTCAACATCTAAATATAATGGTAATATATTATAATTTCTTCCGCCAAGACTTTGATACATTTTTACAATATAATCTTTTTCGTCATCTGCTTCATTATTATTTGTAGCTTGAGAAAAATAATAGAATCCATAAGGTATATCATATTTTTCACATACATCTGCAAGATCATTAACTTTACTTTGATATTTACTAATATCAATTATACTAAATGGATTAGCATAACCTGTAGCACCCATTTTTATTATTACTGCTTTAGGTCTTGTTGTTACTTGTATTGGATAGGCAACTCCATAAATAGCACTACTACTGGATGTATCATAAGCAACATCTTGCTTAAGTAAATTTTCAAGTTGACTACTTGTGATTGCATCACTATTTACATCTATTACTAAATATCCATCTTTACTACCCTCAGATGCAAAATCTATTGATATTTCATCGCCATCTAAGTTTGTATTACTAATTTCTTCTTTTTCTTTAGTATCTTCATTTTCTTCAGGTATATCTTTATTTTCATTAATTTGTTCTAGATAATCATAAGCAACATAACCTACATCATTTGATAATGTATATACTTTTAACCATTTACGTCCTGATGAATCTTCACTTGAATTATTACATTCATCTAAATAAGTTTGATATGTAAATACATCTGTACCATTATCAAGTGTAGTAATTATATTACCATTTATACTAGCACTATCTCTTAACTTTAATAGAATACTACTATTTCCTGTATTAACTATAAATCTTCTTATATTATCATCAATAGTATCTTTATCAAGTAAATAATTATCACTCATATAACCAGATACTAACTTATCATCAATAACTGCAATACTCTTATCCCATGAATTAACATCATCTTTATTATTATAAGTATAATTAGCAGTTAATACATCACTTCCACTTTTTAAACCATCAATGACATTATCTTCATCAACGAAATAATCTTTTCTTAAATTAGAACCACTATGTGCAAATACTTCTTTAATATTACTATTATTAATATTAAAATCATCAATATGTATTTCATCTAATTTCTTACCTAAATCATTCTTATCAATATAACAGTAATGCATATCACCATTACTATCTATTAATATAACTTTATAATTATTATCATTAGTAGTAGTTAAATCAGTTATTATTAAATCATTTGAATTAGTTATATATTTATTATGATTATTATCAAATAAAACAATAGATGCCTTAGGTTTATATAAGAATAAATTACTATTACGATTATTAGATAATTTATTATATAAATTATTTTGAAGAATAGTTATTAGCATTGCTATTAAAACTATAAATCCCCCAAAATAACTTTCCTTAGGTATATTTATTTTTTACTCTTAACAACTTTATATAAATCATTAGTCTTTTCTCGTACAGTATCCTGAAATTTATCTTTTATAGTATGAAATTCATTTTTCATAACAATCCCCATTTTTAGTTATTCATTCTATAAAACATCTATTTACTTGTCAAATTAAATAAAAAAGATATAACAATTAAGTTATATCATTTATATTTAGGACTTAAACTTATAGTTTTGCTTACTATAGACTCAGCACTATTTCTATCAAATGGTTTTTGAAGCATATCAACAATTTGATAATTACTTGTTAAATCAGTAATAACACTAGAATCATCTTCACCAGAAATAACAGATACAGGTATTAATTTAAATAAGTCATTATCTTTAAAATAATTAAGTACATAATACCCATCTTTAATAGGCATCTTTAAATCTATAAAACAACCAAGTAAATTATCTTTATTTTCTTTAACTAAATTAACTGCTTCATTACCATCTTTAGCAACTAATATATTATATCTATCACTAAAGATTTTAGTAAAGAATTTAGTTATTACTTCTGAATCATCTGCAATTAATAAACTCTTAGTACCAACAATTTTATTACTAGTATTCATAATAAATATTAATTTATAATTATCATATGTATAACTAATAACAAACTTATTATTATATATTTCTCTTAGTTCATTACTATTCTTAATATGATTAATTATATTATTATCTAATACTTTATTAAGTTCACTTATATTTTCTTCATTACTTATATTTAAAAATTCTCCATTATAAGTTAACTTACGTATATTATTATTACTCATATCAAGTAAATATATATAATCATAATTATTACTAACTATTTTAGGAAATTGTTTAAATATTTCATCCATACCCATTTTTATACTCCTAAATAACTTTTAACTACACTAACAATACGATTAGCTTCATTAATTAAATTATTTATATTATTTTTAATATATTCTGAGTCATTATTTTTAGCAGCCATCTCATGGTTATAACTCATCTCAGCAAGTTTGGTAAAGCCTAAATACTTTGAATCACTCTTTTGTGCATGTACAAGTATTTCATAATTTACTAAATCATTATCATTATAATATTTAATTATATTAGGTATTCTTGTACTTGATTCATCTAGAAAATCTTGTAATGTCTCATTATACATTTCCATATCACCAAGTAATTCAATACCATGATTAACATCTATTCCATTATTAGTTAATATACTTTGGTCTTTCATTTATATCACTCCTTATTACACCATGAATAATTATTTTCACTTCTAGATAATTCTCTTGCATTATTAGAGAATGGTAATCTTATAGTTTTAACTTTATAAGCATTATATCCGTTAATAGTATCTTCACATATATCATAATAATAAATAATACCATCATCTAAGAATTGCATTTCATCAGCCTCAAGTGAAGTAAATTCATCAATATTACTATCTCTTACCACATTAACATAATCATAATTAAAACTATTATTTACAAATATATTATAAAATAAAATATCTTTAGAATATATTTTTAAATAAGCATTATCTATATTACTACCTATATTCTTATTTTTAAGAATAATATTATTATTTAATACAATAGTTAACTTATATATTGAATCATTATAATTTATTAAATAAAAATAATCTTTGTTATTATAATTTATTTTTAAATTACAACCATTATTACATATATCACTTATATTAGTATTGCTATTATTAATACTTATATTAGTATAAGTTAATGTAGATGTATCATAAATATTTGTATTAGTAGTTGTAGTATCTATATATTTATCTGTTCTTTTAATATATTGACTAACAAATATTACTTCAAATATCATAATAAATATAAACATTACAAGTATAATTAAAATAAAACAAATAAATCTATTATGACTTTCTTGTATCTTCTCTTCTTCAAGTTCATTTTTGCTCTTTATTTTTTTCATAAACACACCTTTATTCTCTATTTATGATTATATCACATATATATAATTTAAATAAATATAAAAAAGAGGAATTATTCTTCCTCTTCTTGTGGTTCATCAGATACATTAAAATCTTCAAGTGTTCCATCACTTTTAAGTATTTTATTAACTTGTTCTTCAGCATTATTAAGTTTATCACTACATACTTTAACTATTTCCATAGCTTCACTATATTTTTTAATACTATCTTCTAAATCAGCATCACCATTTTCAAGTTCTTTAACTATTGAATCAAGTTCATTCATTAATTCTTCAAACTTTTTTCCATCTAAATCTTTTTTCTTCATTTTTTATCTACTCCTTTTACATTAGATATAATATAACCATCTAATACTCTAATATTTAATTCATCATTTATTTTGACATCATTAATACTCTTAACTAAATTACCATTATCATTTACTAAAGAATAACCTTTAGATAAGACATTTAAGGGATTTAATAATTTTAATTTATTAATATATAATTCTATACTATTCTTATTTTTAATAAATAATTCTTCTGGATGCATTAAGATATGATTAGTTTTAATATGTTCAAGTTTTGTTTTATCTAATGTTATCTTATTATTAATATACATATTTAATCTATCTATATAACTATCTAATTTTTGTGATTTTATTTCAAATGTAGCTAAGGGATTAGATAGTACATAACTAGTTTTATAATTATTTAATTCTTTTCTTAATAATTTTATTTTATTATATATATTTTCGTTTAATCTTATTTGATAATTATTAATAGTATTTATAAGATCACTCATGTTTGGTACAGCCATTTCTGCTGCTCCGGTTGGTGTTGGTGCACGTAAATCCGCAACAAAATCAGCAATAGTAAAATCTACTTCATGACCAACGGCGGAAATTACTGGTACTCTTGAATTATATATTGCACGAGCTACATCTTCTTCGTTAAATGCCCATAAGTCTTCGATAGAACCTCCACCTCTACCAACAATTAATGTATCTAGATTATATTTAGGATCATTTGCTTCCCTAATCATCGAAACAATTGAATCTTTAGCATTTTCACCCTGTACTATTGCTGGAAATAAGATAACTTGGCATACTGGAAATCTTCTTTTAATTGTCGAAATAATATCACTCTTAGCAGCTTTATTAGGTGCAGTTACAACGCCAATATGCATCGGATACTTAGGAATTGGTCTTTTATGAGCAGCATCAAATAAGCCTTCCTTTTCAAGTTTTTTCTTTAATTCTTCAAGTTTTTTAAGTAAGTCCCCCCTACCATCAGGAACCATACGATCACAATAAACTTGATAAGTACCAGATACCGTATAAACAGATATTCTCCCATCGATTAATACTTTATCACCATCTTTTGGAGTAAACTCTAGTTTATCAGCAGCACTTTTAAACATGACAGCATTTATTCTTGATTCTTCATCTTTTAAAGTAAAATATAAATGCCCTCTTGTAGCTCCCTTAAAATTACTAATTTCACCCTTAATATGTACATCATGACATTCAGGTACAGAATCAATAAATCTTCTAATAGACTCATTATATTGGGATACAGAATAATATTTTATTTCATCTTGCATATCATCACCCTCACACATATATGTATTATATCAAAAAAAGATGAATTATTTTATTTCAAATTCATCTTCTACAGAAAAATCAACATTTTCATCTATCCAATTTTTTCTTTGTTCGACAGAATCACCCATTAATACTGATACTCTCTTTTCTGCAAGAGTTGCATCTTCGATATTAACTTTAATTAAGTTTCTTGTCTCAGGTGCCATTGTCGTAACTCTTAATGGTTCAGGGTTCATTTCACCTAATCCCTTATATCTTTGAACAGTATAAGTATTATTTTTTAAAGTGCTTACATAATCTTTATATTCTTCATTAGTATAAAAATATTTAAATTTCTTCGAATTAGATTTATCAGTTACTTTAAATAATGGAGGCATTGCAATGAATAAATGTCCTTCCTCGATTAAAGGTCTCATAAATCTATAAAAGAATGTAAGTAATAAACATTGAATATGACATCCATCATCATCAGCATCTGTCATTATTATTACTTTATCATAATTAATACTCTTACAATCAAAATCAGCACCTACGCCTCCACCAATACAATGTATTAGTGTATTTAATTCTTCATTCTTATAAGCATCTGCAGGGCTTGATTTTTCCGTATTTAATACTTTACCTCTTAAAGGTAATACACCTTGAAATTTTCTATCTCTTGCCTGTTTAGCACTACCACCTGCTGATGTACCTTCAACTAAGAAAAGTTCATTAATCTTAGCATTCTTACCTTGAGGTGGAGTTAGTTTATCAGAAATATTAGCTTCTTCTTTTTTAGTCTTTCTTCCAAGTCGTGCTTCATCTCTTGCTTTTCTTGCTGCTTCCCTTGCTGTACGTGAACCCATCATTTTATCAAGTATCTTTGTAGCTTCAGCTTTATGTTCTTGTAAATAAAATTTTAAATTATCATAAACTATTTGATCGACTACAACTCTTGCTTCAGGTGTTCCAAGTTTTCCTTTAGTCTGTCCTTCAAATTGAAGCAATTCTTCAGGTATATCAAGATTAATAATTGCAGTTAAGCCTTCACGTGTATCAGATCCATCAAAATTAGCATCTTTATTTTTTAATATACCATTTTCTCTTGCATAATCATTAAATATTTTAGTTAAACCTGATTTGAAACCAACTTCATGTGAACCACCATCAATAGTTTTAACATTATTAACAAATGATTCGATAGTTTCACTATAAGAATCAGTATACTGAAGAGCAATATCAACAATAATACCGCCTTTTTCACCATGTATTGGTATAATCTCACTAACTTTATCTTTATCTTCATTAATATATTTTACAAATGCTTCTAAACCATCAGTATAATGATATTCAACACTCTTTTTTATATCTTCTGTCCTATCTTCGATAGATACCGTAAGTCTTGGTAATAAAAATGCACTTTCTTGCATTCTTTCACAAATAACTGAATAATCAAACTTACAATTTTTAAAGATATTATAATTAGGTTTAAAAGTAACAATAGTACCTGTTCTGTTAGATTTACCTACTGTTTTAAGTGGAACATCTACTTTACCACCATCTTTAAACTTTATTTCTGATATTTTACCATCAGTATAAATAATTACATCCATCCAGTCAGATAAAGCATTAACAACAGAGGCACCAACACCATGAAGTCCACCAGATACTTTATAGTTACCTTCTTCAAACTTACCACCAGCATGTAAGATAGTATAAACAACTTCAGGAGTACTTTTTCCAGATGCATGCATACCAATTGGTACACCTCTACCATTATCAGCAATAGTTATCGAACCATCTTTATTTAAGATTATCTTAATCGTATCTCCATGACCATTAATAATTTCATCGACACCATTATCAATAATTTCCCAAGCCAAATGATGAAGACCACGTTTATCAGTAGAACCAATATACATACCAGGTCTTTTTCTTACTGCTTCAAGTCCTTCGAGTATCTTAATTGAACTAGCATCATATTTTTTAGCCATACTTATCACCATAAACAAATATAACAAAAAAACGTTAGTAATTCAAATAAAACTAACGTTTCTAATATATTAAAACTAATTATTATTCATATGATTACTAATATAATCATTTGCTTCTTTCATAACTTTATTTTCTGTATCTTTATCACTATTATTATTTGTATTATTGAATAAATCACTTACATCAAATGGATCATTACCATTAGTATCACTATTATTATCATCATCTAAAGCTTTCTTAAATTCATTAACATCAAATATATCAGTCTTATAATAATCATCAGGTACATCTTTATAGTTATCATTAATTGTAAAAGCAGGACTTCCTTCTTCATTAGTTAATTCTTTTTCTTCAGGTATACTTACACTTTTTTCACTTTCATTAGTAAGTGGACTGCCTTCAGGTATATTAACACTTTCACCAACATCATTTTTAAGAGTTTTATCACCAACATCAAGAGTCACATGCTCATCACTTGAAACATCTTTTTCATCAAGTGAAACACCTTCTTTAATTGAAAACTTTTCTCCAGTTTCATTAGTTAACTCTTCTGTCTTTGGAACACTTATTTCACTATCATTCATAACTTGAATAGGTATATCTTTCTTTAAATCAAATTCAGGAATCTTATAAGTCTTATTTGCATTTTCTTTATTAATAACACTATTATTTTGAATAATATCATCATCATTTAAATCTTTATCATTAAGTGTATTAGACTTACTATCTATAACATTAGTATCTTTAATTTCTTCTTTTACTTCATTAACTACTTCATTATCTTTTCTTGAATCCACTACTGAATTAATATTATTAGTCTTCATAACATCTTCTTTAACTTCATTTAATGAAATATCTTTAATAGTATTTTTCTTTTTCTTAGAATCTTGTACTTTTAATATAATAAATATTGCAAGTAATATAACAACAAATAAGATAACTATTGGAATAAATATTTCACTATGAAATAAATTATTTAAAAAATCACTCATAATACAACCTCTTTTATTATTAAAATAAATATAACATAATTTTATAAACAAAAAAAGATAATTACGTTACTTATTATATAGCGATCTTATCCTTGCATTTGTTTCTGTA
Source organism: uncultured bacterium (assembly GCA_900314465.1). Taxonomy (GTDB): domain Bacteria; phylum Bacillota_I; class Bacilli_A; order RF39; family UBA660; genus UBA6985. The sequence continues at coordinate 16,429 of OMVK01000041.1, forward strand.
TATTGAATACAATCAAGATTTGCACGTTCCATCCAATAATCTATATTATCTAGTTTATCTATAATAATATCTTTTATTAATCTTGATGTTTCTACAGATATATATTCTCTTAATGTATTACCTACATTACCATAAGCTCTTCCATCAAAATTATCATTACCTGTATTAACTGTATCATAACTTACTCTCTTTTTATAATCTAGTAAAGATAGTAATAACTTTTGGGTCTCTTCATCACAGCCATCCATATGTGAATTAACATAATCTATATATTTTCTATCTATATCTTCTTTTTTATAATTTTCATATGGGAATACAATACCATTATCTAGAAAATATTTAGCAGTTGCTAAATTAGCAAGTATATTATATTCATCCATTATCATACGTGCTCTACTCTTTTTACCATCATGACTATTACGACTCTTTGATAAACTCTTTGATACTTTAAACATATCATTTAAGATATCTAGTTTAGAATCATTATTATTATTCATAAATTCATTAGCAGAATTAATAGATAAATTATAATTAACTCTGATTAATGCTCTAAAGAAATCGATATTTGTAACATTACCTTTATCATCAACAGTCATTTTATATGCAAGAGCATTTCTATCTTCAGGTCTTTTAAGAGATAATTTTTGTGCCATCTTATAATCTATTAATGGTGTCTTATTATCTTTTTTATATACTGAATCACCAAGACCTCTCATATATTTATCAATATCACTATCTCTATTAATAAGTTCATCAACATCAGGTACAAATACATAAATATCATGACTACCATCTTTATTATCAACTAAGCTAAAAGCATCATCATAAAGCATATTGTTAGAATCAATCTTATTAGCTGAATCAATAGTAACAGTAAATAAATCTCTTAAATCATATCTATCTACACTATTAGTTTTAATAATATGATTCTTAGGAAACTTAATCGAACAATAATCAAGTGCATTAACTCTAGCATCTTTATTATACTGAACATAATGTGATTTCATTATCTTATCAATAAATTCAATATCAGGATTATTAGTATTTATCCTATGACTTAAATCTTCAATTATTTCATTAATTTCACTATCACTTAATGAAAGTTCATTAGTCTCTAAAAACATCATAATAGTTCTTTTAAAAAACTTTTTATCTTCACTAGTTAAATTATTAATATTATTAAGATAATATCTAATTATATTTGTAAAAATATGATTATTATCACAATCTCTTATATTAACTGCATCTGGATTATTTTTAATAACACCAAATAAAGCATCAATATCTTTTAAATCAAAAATAATATTCTTAAGTGTTTCATAAAAAACTTCACCATTATTAAATTTATTTGCTGAAATAGAATTAACATGTGATAAATTAAAATCAAGATTATTACTAAGTAAATTGAGTCTTGTATATTTAATATCTTTTTCTATTAATTTTTTGTTATAATCTTTAAGTTTACTTCTAATAATAGATTGGTTATATTGAATTAATGTTTCAATTGCCATAATCTCTTCGTTACTAGTAGCCTCATCAGTCAAATGATATAAAAAATCATGATAGACACTAATAAAATTATCATTAATAATAAGTTCATCTAGGTAATTATTAAGTATATATTTAATATTTTGAATTAGCTCATTAAAATCATAAGAATGAAATATTCCCAGCATTTCTTTAATACTATAATTATTTTCATTTACAGTATTCATATTTAATATAAATAAAGCTAATTCCATGTACACCACCCAATAACCCTAACTCGCAAATATTATATAATACTTTTTAAATTATTAAAAGAAAAAACATAGAAATAAATACATAAATATGATAACATTTAAGTGTAATAATAAGGATAAAGTGATAACTAATGAAACACTATTTCACATTCAAAAAAACAAACGATACACTAACTATTATAAAAGAAGATAAAATACCTAATACCGAATCTTTAAATAATACTAGTGTTATTAATATCAAAGAATTAACATTTACTGAAGATTATTTAAAAGATAATATAAAATTAATCGCTGATTTCTTTAACCTAATTATTATAAAGAATAATATTACCATAATAAAAATAAAAAATAGTTATAATTTAAACTTATTAATGGAATTAATAAATCAACTAGAAAATATTAAAAAGATAGTATTTTTAACTAATACTACTATTGATTATGATTTATTTATGCAAATACTTGATAATAAGACAATAAAAGAAATCGAATGCTATACTATTCCTAAATATCTTCTTGATCGTTTAGATACAAATAAACATCTGATTGTTCACACACGTGAAAGAGAATATTATGATACTAAATTTATGAAAGAAAACTTCTTAAGCAGTTATTCTGATTTATATTATAAAAAATCTATTATAATAACTCACGAATTTAATGAAAAAGAATATATAGATTTTAAAAACTTAATAAATATAAATAATAAATTAAAAAGAATAAGATTTATTAAGTTTGATAATAATACTTTTTCTTACGTAATGACTGAACTTGTTAATAATAATTATAAAAATATATTAATAATAATAGATGAACATGGTAATAATCTAGATTTAGTATATAAAACTGTTCCTTTTATTAAAAAAAGTTATAGTAAATATTTTAAAGAGAATAATATAACATTTAAAGTTAATTATTCACTTGAATATAAGAGAGAAAATTTTCTTAAAGAATTAAATGTTAAAATGATGTCTACGATAGTATTAGGAATAATAATAATCGGCATTGTATCTTTTGGTTTTAACTCTTATAAGCAATATTTAGACAGTAAAAATGTAAATGACCAAATGAATGAAATAAGCGGCATTCTTGATGATAATTCAGGAGAAAATACAAATGATGAAGATGATACTGAGTTAATTGGTGATGAAGAAAAGTCACCTGTATCTAATTATGTATCAACATACTATACTAACTTTTCTCAAGTATTTAGTGATTTAAAAGCAATAAACCCAGAAACAGTTGGTTGGTTAAAAATTAACAATACTAAGATTAATTACCCTATTGTTCAACATAGTGATAATGAATACTATTTAAATCATGATTTTAAAAAATATAAAAACATCATGGGATGGATATTCATGGACTATCGTAACGATGATACAGTTCTTGATCAAAATACAATACTTTATGGACATAACACTGGTAATAACATCATGTTTGGTGGTATTTCAGGAATGTTTAAAAAAAGTTGGTATTCCAATGCCGCTAATCAAATAATAACTTTTAACATTCCAGGTTATAATATGAAATGGAAAATATTTTCTATGTATAAAGTTCCAGCTACTACTGATTATTTACAAAATAACTTCTTTTCTGATGAAGAATATCAAAAATTTATTGATTTAATCAAAGGAAGAACAGAAATAGACTTCGGTACAGAAGTAACAACCAAAGATAAAATACTTACATTATCAACATGTTATAATTCAAAAACAAGACATGTAATTCATGCAGTATTAGTTGAAGTAACACCTACAGAAACTACAACAACAACTGAAGCAACTACAACTACTGCACCAGTAATACCAAATGTAGAAACAACTACCGAAGATACCACAACTGAAGCAACAACTACCGAAGATACTACAGATACAGAAACAAACAATGAAACAAATACAACTGAATAATAAACAAAAAACTCATTTCGATAAAGAAATGAGTTTTCATTTATAATTAAGAAATTTTATTTTTAAGTTTAGGAAGTTCTATTTCTTCTTGTTCTTCTTCATCATCAAGTTCAATGACGATTGGTTCATTAACTTTAACTTTAGTTTCAGATTTAGGAATAGTAATTTCTTGAACGTTAGGAACATAATTATCATTAATTATTTCTTTAGCATTCATATGTTTAATAATCATATTATCTATAAAATAAATAATTAAACTAATAATCCAAGCAATAAATATACCCATAGCAAATTCATTTAAACTCATTAATGTTGGATCAGTAAATACACTATACTCATTAAATGGAATACTATTAGAATTAATATATTCAATTATTGATAAGAATAAGAATGATATAAATATTGGAATAAAAGTATTAACAAATTTTAATATCTTATTACTCTTCTTACTTACTAAACTAATAATCATAATGACAAAAGATATAAGCATTACTACAGTAAATTCCAAAGTTGTTGGAAAATACATAAGTTCAATAAATTGTTTAGATACATTATCTAGAAATACTCTTAAAGTATCTATATAATCAAGTACATAAAATAGTAATACAATTAAACTACCAGCAATAGATACTCTTCTAACTACTTTTTTATTCATAATCTTACTATAAGCATAAGCTAATATTAATATAGTAAGTTCTAAAATAAATAATACAAATACCTTAGAATTAATCAAAGCAGCAAAACTATTAGATAATATTTGAATTAAAGATAATTCTTTCATAATTCCTCGTATAATCAATCTTATAGAAATATTAGTCTATTGATTGATCCCTTTCTATTA
>OMVK01000004.1 GCA_900314465.1 uncultured bacterium
TATTAAAATAAATAATTGTTTACTTACTTATAATTCTATTAATAAATTTATTAAAGATAAACCTATTAAATTTAAGAATGGTAAATTAACTATTAGATCTAATTATAATAATGATTTATTAGTTATTATAGATAGTAAAGATAATATTAGTTATGATAAATTAGATAATAATATTATAGGTATTATTTATAATAATAAATTAATATTTGGTAATAATTATTTTTATGATTATATAGGTAATTATAAGTTTAAAGTATCTTATAATTCTTTTATGCAAATTAATAATTATATAGCTAGTAGGATATCTTTAATTATTAAAGATAATTTATTAGGTAATAATATATTAGATTTATATTGTGGTATTGGTTTTTTGGGTATTTCTAGTATAAATAAGAATATGAATTTAATTGGTATAGAAAAGATTAATAATGCTATTAAAGATGCTAATATTAATGCTAAATTAAATAATATTAGTAATTATAATTTTTATACTGGAGATACTTATAAAGTATTATCTAAATTAAATATTAAACCCGATTCAATAATAATAGATCCACCTAGAAGTGGATTAAATAAAGATACACTTGATACTATTATTAAATTAAGTGCTAAGAGAGTTATATATGTTTCATGTGATCCAATGACTCTTGCAAGAGATTTAAATATATTATCTAGTATTTATAATATTAATAAAGTATATGCACTTAATATGTTTCCAAGAACTTATCATGTAGAAAGTGTAGTAATTATGTCTATAAATAATATTATGTAATATGTTATAATTTTTAAAGAAATGAGTGATATTATGCGTTATATTGAATATGATTATGCAGATAAATTATTAAATAGATCTAAGTATTATGTTAAAGATGCTAAAAGTAATATTAGAAAATGGAATTTAGTATTTGGTAATAATAATCCAATAGATGTTGAAATTGGACCTGGTAGAGGTGCTTTTATTATTGAAATGGCTAAAGAAAACCCAGATAGAAATTTTGTTGGTATTGAGTTATACCCATCTCAATTAGTTCCATGTGTTAATGAACTTAATGATCTTGATTTACCCAATTTAAGATTAATCGTAGGTGATGCAATAGATATCGATGATTATTTCTTTAAAGAAATAGATACAATATATATTAATTTTCCTGATCCATGGCCTAATAAAACTAATACTAATCGTAGACTTACTCATGAAAGATTCTTACAAAAATATGATAAAATTTATAAGAAAAATAAACATTTAATATTAAAGACTGATAATAAAATATTTTTCGCTTTTTCTTTAGAATCTTTATCTGAATATTGGTATAGTTTTAAAAGAGTATCTCTTGATTTACATAATGATGAAAGAAATATTAAGAGTGTTATGACTAATTATGAAAATGAATATAGTAAGACAGATAATAGACCAATATATTATCTAGAAGCAGAATATAAGTAGGTATAATTATGTATATAGATAGAATTATTAATGAAGCTAAAAAAGATATAAAAACAATTGTACTTCCTGAATATATGGATGAAAGAGTAATCGAAGCTGCTAAGATTATAGTTAAAGAACATATTGCTAATATTATATTATTAGGTAATGTTAATATTGATGGTATTAAATGTATTAATCCAAGTACTAGTGAATTAACTGATAAATTTACTAATGAATTATATGAACTTAGAAAAGAAAAAGGTATGACATTAGAAAAAGCAAGAGAATTATTACTTAATGATTATATGTATTTTGCTTGTATGCTTTTACATGATAACATGGCTGATGGTATTGTATCCGGTGCATGTCATTCAACTGCTAATACTTTAAGGCCGGCATTACAAATTATTAAATCCAGAAAAGATATGGATATTGTATCTTCATTTATAATTATGGAAGTACCTAATTCTAATTATGGTAATAATGGTTTGTTTGTATTTAGTGATATTGCCTTAGTACAAGATCCAACTAGTAGTGAACTTGCATCAATTGCTTATGAAGCATCAAAATCCTATGAAGAATTTATTGGTGGTATACCATATGTTGCACTTTTATCACATTCAACTTATGGTTCTGCTAAACATGAACTTGTTGATAAAGTAGTAGAGGCAACACATATTGCACGTGAAAAATACCCTAATGTTTTTATTGATGGTGAATTACAACTAGATGCAGCTCTTGTACCCGAAGTTGCTAAGATTAAAGCCAAGGGATCTAATGTAGCAGGTAAGGCAAATGTCTTAATATTTCCTAATATTGATGCTGGTAATATTGGTTATAAACTTGTTCAAAGACTTGCTAATGCTAATGCTTATGGACCAATAACTCAAGGTATGAATAAACCAGTAAATGATTTATCTAGAGGTTGTTCAGTACAAGATATTATTGGTGTAGTTGCAATTACTTCACTTCAAGCTAGGAGTAATAAATGAAAAAGAAATTAGGCATAATATTAGTAATAGTAATATCAATTATTTTAATAATATTACTTATTTATTATCAAAAGAATCATAAAAATGATGTAGTACAAAATAGAACACTTAATTGTGCTCTTAATATGAGTGATTATTATAGTTTTGATGGTATGATACCATTAAGTGTAATATCTGTTAATTATACTAATAATGAAATTACTTCATATAATATAGGTTATGAATTACTTATTACTGATAATACAAATAATTTAAGTGAAGATGATATTAAAACAGGTTTAGAATCTTTATTAAATGATTTATCTACTGAACTTGATATATCTAGTGATCATTATGTGATAAGTACAGATAAATTATCTGATACAACATATGAAAGTTTAATGGGAATTAAAGTAAATGAATTAACTGATGAAGAAAAAAATAAATTAACATTACTTGATTATAGTTCAGAAAAGTCAACTTTTGAATCTGAAGGATTTACTTGTAAGTAAACATTTTATTAAATTTGTTTATAAATAATAATAATTTTTTCGATATAATAATTATAGAAAGGAGATTATTATGTTAAATGAATTAAAGAAGAACTTAACTATTGAGATGTTTACTTCGATATTATTTATTATACTAGGCATATTAATGATAATTAGTCCTAATAATTTCTTAATAGTTATGAATTATATTGTTAGTATTGGTATTATATTATTTGGTATAATTACTGTTATATTTGCTTATAAGTACGGACTTCTTTTTAATCGTAGTAATAATATAGTTCTTGGTATACTTGAAATATTACTTGGTATTATTTTAATTACTCATAGAGAATCAATTGCTTTGATATTACCAATTGTACTTTCAATTTGGATGTTATTTGAAGCAATACGTAATATAGATTTTTCATTTAGGTTAAAAGATTTTATTGGTTCTACATGGGTATTAATGTTAATACTTGGTATTGTTGAATTATTTGCTGCATGTTATATCGGTTTTGTTAATCCATTTGCATCATCATCAGCTATAACAATATTTGCTGGTATAATGGTAATAGTATATGCGATAGCTTATATCGTAGATATTATAACAATAAAATCACATATTAAAGATGTAGAAAAATTCATAGATACTATTGATAAAAAGTAATATGTAAACTGAATACACTTTATTGTATTCAGTTTTATTTTTTGAAATAATATATATAAGAATGGATATGAATTAATATGAGTTATCAATTATTATTAATAGTTGCTATTGTACCTGTTATTATATTACTTAGTTATATATATAAACGTGATATAGAAAAAGAACCAAGAAGCTTATTATCTAAAGTATTTAAAAGAGGTTGTTTAACAGTTATACCATCTATTATATTTGAACTTATATTTGGTTATTTTTATAATATTAGTTATATTAATAATTATCTTATTATATTTATTGGTACTTTTTTAGGTGTTGGTTTAATTGAAGAGTTTTTTAAATGGTTAAATGTTTATAAAACTACTTATAATAATATAGAGTTTAATCATAGATATGATGCTATTGTTTATTCTGTTTATTCATCACTTGGTTTTGCTGTTGTTGAAAATGTTTTGTATGTTCTTCCTAGTGATTTATCTACGGGAATAATGAGAGCTTTTTTATCTGTTCCAGGTCATGCCTGTGATTCTGTTTTAATGGGTTATTTCTTAGGTAAAGCTAAATATAATGATATTCATGGTAAAAAATTCTTATCATATATTAATTTATTATTAAGTATACTTATACCTAGTATTCAACATACGATATATGATTCAATATTATTTTATGTAAATATTAATAGTGAAGAAAATATATTATATGAAATATTCTTAGTATTTGTATTAATTACATATTTAGTATCATTCTTAATTGTAAAAACAGTATCTAGTATAAATAAGAACATGGATGGATCATATGTTAGATATTATTAATAAAAAACTTCATGTTTTATCATGAAGTTTATTTTTTCTTAGTTATTTCTTTTTCTTCAAAGAAGTAAAGATATAAAAGAGCTGCAAGACAAGCACCAATTAATGGTGAAACTATGAATAACCATACTTGTGATAAGGCAATTCCATCTGTTAATAATGCTGGTCCAAATGATCTTGCTGGGTTAACAGAAGTTCCAGTGATTGGAATACCAATAATATGAACTAGAGTAAGAGTAAGGCTAATTACTATTCCAGATATTTTACTATTTTCTTGTTTTCTAGTAACAGTTAAAACAGTAAATACGAATAAGAATGTTAATATTATTTCAGCAACAAAGGCTTGTAACATTGTAGCATTAATTGCACTTGCTTCACCAAAACCATTAGCACCTAAGTTTTCACGACTACCAAACATTAACCAAACAATTAATGCACCCATAATACCGCCTAAGAATTGTGCTATAACATAATTGATAAAATCTTTTGTAGTCATTCTTCTAGTTAGCCACATTCCAAGAGAAACACATGGATTAACGTGACTTCCAGAGATATCACCAATCGTATAACATAAAGACATTAATGTAAGACCAAAAGCAAATGCAATAGCAAGGGTAGTTGTTACTCCAGTTGAAAGTGGAAGTGAACTTAAAGCTACCGCAGAACCACATCCAAATACTACAAGTATGGCTGTACCTAGAAATTCAGCAATATATTTTTTCATATAATCCTCCTTATAAAATAATTATATTATTAAAAGATAAAAATTACAATTAGAATGAAATATAAATTATGTTATAATTACATTGGGTAATGGTATGAAAATAAAAGAATTTGTTAATGATTATACACTTGTAGATATAGAAACAACTGGTTTAAATCCAGTAGATGATGAAATAATTGAAATATCTGCATATAAAGTTAGAAATAATAATATTATAGATACTTATTCTAGTTTAGTTAAACCTAAATATAAGATGATATCTGGTTTTATAAGTAATTTAACAGGTATAACTAATAGTATGCTTATAAGTGAAAGAGCAATTAATATTGTTTTACCTGAATTTTTAGAATTCTTGGGTGATGATATTATACTTGGTCATAATATTAAATTTGATATTAGTTTTTTAAATGATAAAGCTAATAAATATTTAAATAAAAGTATTAATAATAATTATGTAGATAATTTATTATTTTCAAGACAGTTATTACCAGGTATGTCACATAGTTTAGAAAACTTATCTCATTATTTTAATTTAGATACAACTGGTGAACATAGATCACTTAAAGATGTCGAACTTACTTATGAAGTATATAATGAATTGAGGAAAATATATGAAGAAAAAAATAATAATAACTAGTATAATCATTATTTTAATAATATTAATTATATTATTTTTTAATTATTATACTAAGTTAGATATTAATATAACTGATAATAAATTAAAAAATAATATAATTAAT
>OMVK01000011.1 GCA_900314465.1 uncultured bacterium
ATATTCTTATTTTACTAGTAGTAATTATATTAGTGATATTAGTAATATAATTGAAATATTTTATTTACCTATACTTATATTATTTTTTAATAATTATAAGAATAAAAATATTAATAAAAGACTCATAACATATATATTTTTAATATATACTAGTATACTATATTTTACTTATATATTTGGTATTGGTCATGATATAAATGAATATTATCCAAATAAACATGGGTTCTTAGGTTTATTTTATGGAGGTAATGAACTTTCTAATATTATTTTGTGTTTATTACCTATAGCTTTTAGTGATGCTTATGATTCTAAGTCTAATATATTAAAAGCTTTAGTATTTATATTTGGTTTATCATCTATAGTTCTTGTTGGTACTAAGACATTATTATTAGGTTTTGTTATTATACTTATATATGTATGTTTTGCATATGCTAAAAAACATCCTGAATTTATATTAATATTTGCAACTATATTATCAGCAGTTGTTATTATACTTCCATTTATACCACAATATAAGAATTTTAGAGAAGCTCTATTATTTTATGAAATAAATAATGAAAGTAGAATATTTAATATTGAAAATATAGATAATTTAATATTTAGTAAAAGATTAAGTTATGCTAGTAATATAAATAAAATATATGTTAATAGTAGTATATTATCTAAGTTTATGGGTTTAGGTAGAACATTAATTGTTAATAATAAGGATATAGAAATAGATATCTTAGATATTTTTTATTCGATAGGTATTATAGGTACTATTATATATTTATATATGTTTATTAAATCTATTAAAGATAATAAATTACATGGTATATATAAGTTATCATTTATACTTGTTTTATTTGTTTCTTGTATTGCAGGACATGCTTTATTTAAACCTATGGTATCTATTTATATTGCACTTTTATTTATGTTAAGTAAGAGTTCTGGTGATACAAGAGTAAAAATATTAGTTGTATCTAATATGTATCCAAATAAAAAATATCCTAGTTATGGGGTATTTGTTAAAAATACAATAGATAATTTAATAGATGATGGATTTAAAGTAGATAAGATATATATATATAAACATGATAATAATATAATTAAATTATTAGCTTATATTAAATTACATTTATTAACAATTATATATGGTTTATTTAGAGATTATGATTTTATATATGTTCATTATATAAGTCATTCTAGTTTAGGTGCTGTTATTGTTAAAAAGTTATCTAATAATTTAAGAATAGTATTTAATGCTCATGGTAATGATGTAATACCAGATTTACCTAGTGAAGAAAAAAATGTTATTAGATCACATAAATATTTAAAATATGCATATAAAGTAGTAGTACCATCTAACTATTATAAAAATGTATTACATGATAATTATAATGTAGATTTAAAAAAAATATATGTATTTCCATCTGGTGGTATTAATACTTTATTATTTAAACATATAAATAAAGATAAAGCTAAAGAAAAAATTAATTTAGATACTAAAACTAATTATATTGGTTATGTATCTAGAATAGATAAGAATAAGGGTTATGATACTTTTATTAGAGCTATTAATACTTTAAAAGATAAACATGGTTTTAAAAATTATAAATATATAATCGTAGGTTCTGGTAGTGAAGAAGATAAATTAGATAGTTTAATATCTAGATATAATTTAAGTGATTATATAATAAGATATCCATTAGTATCACAGGAAGAATTAGTATATATATATAATAGTTTAGATATGTTTATATTTCCTACATATAGGAAAAGTGATTCACTTGGTTTAGTTGGACTTGAAGCTATGAGTTGTAGAGTTCCTGTTATTGCTGCTAAGAATTATGGACCAACTGATTATGTAAGAGATTATGAAAATGGATTTTATTTTGAACCAGAAAATGATGATGATTTACAAAAAAGAATATGTGAAGTAAGTAAAATAAGTGAAAAAAATATGGTTAAAATACTTGATAATGCTAGAAAAACAGCATTAAGATATGCAAGTTCAGCTAATGAAGATATACTAATAGAGGTATTTAAATGAGTAGAGTAGGTATAGTAATACTTAATTATAATGATTATCAAACTACTAGTAAATTACTTAATAAGATACATAATTATAAATATATAAATAATATAATAGTAGTAGATAATAATAGTAGTGATAATAGTTATAATGAATTAATTAAATATAAAAATAAGAATATAGATATTATTAAAACAGATAATAATAAAGGTTATAGTTATGGTAATAATATAGGTATTAAATATTTAATTGATAATTATAAAAGTGATTATATAATTATAAGTAATCCTGATGTATCTTTTGAAGATAATGATATAAAAGAATTAATAAGTAAATTAGATAATAATAAAGATATAGCACTTATTGGACCTAAAGTACATGAGTTTAATCAAGTTACTAGAGGGTGGAAATTACCTACATACTTAGATGAAATATTAAAAATAATGTCTTTAGATAATAAATTTAGACATGATAGATATGATGATACATGTTATAAAAGTGATTTAACTAAAGTAGATGTAGTATCTGGATGTTTCTTTATAATAAGAACTAAGATAATAAAAGAAATAAATTATTTTGATGAAGGAACGTTTTTATATTATGAAGAAAATATCTTAGGACATAAATTAAAAGATAGGGGATATCATACATATATAGATAATACAGTAAGTGTTATACATAATGCATCTATATCAGTAGATAAAAGTATTAAAAAGATTAATAAATATAAAATACTTATTAAAAGTTTAATGTATTATGAATATAAATATAATAAAAGAAGATTATCTATGATACCTTTATATATAATATATTATATATGTTTATTACTTATAAATATAAAATATAGATTAATACATAGAAAGAGCAAATAATAATGCTCTTTTTATATGTATTAAAAAAATATTACTGAATGAAAATATAAAATATGACTGAATGAAAACAAAAAATATGACTGAATGAGATTGACAATACATAAATAATTGATTGTTCTTATATTGGTGATTGACATGAAAAATGGTAATGAATACATGAAAAGACTTGCTGATGAACAAATAAAAAAATATTTGCAAATTTTTGGTGCTGTTTATATTGTTGGAACAAAATATTGTGGAAAAACATGGACTTCTATGTATCATGCAAATAGTTCATTCTTTGTCGCAGATCCTAAAAATAATTTTCAAAATAGAAGACTTGCTTCAATATCTCCTAATACTATTTTAGATGGTGATGTTCCAAGACTTATTGATGAATGGCAAGAAGTTCCATCACTTTGGGATGCTGTTAGAACTGAAGTTGATTTAAGAGGAAAAAAAGGACAATTTATTTTAACTGGTTCTTCTACACCAAATTATAATACAATGCATACTGGTACTGGTAGAGTTGGTAGGATTAGAATGAGAACAATGTCTTTGTATGAGTCTAATGAATCTAATGGTATGGTTTCATTAAAAGATGTTATGAACAGTAAAAATATCGCTGCTAAAGTAGATAATGGTGAACTTGAAAAAATTGCTTATTATGTAGTTCGTGGCGTTTTTCCAGCAAATATTAATTTTAGCGAGGAAGAAGCAATTATGTTTAACAAAGCATATGTTGAAAATGTAATTAATTCAGATATGCAGAAAATTGATAATGTAGAAAGAGATACTAAAAAAGTAAGAAACTTTCTTAGAAGTCTTGCTAGAAATGAATCTACTGTTGTATCTAATACAACAATCGCAAAAGGTATGAAAGAAATTGATGATGAAACAATAGATTTAAATACAGTTAATTCATATCTTGATGTATTAAATAGACTTTATTTAATTGATAATCAAGAAGCATTTTCTAATAATATTAGATCATCAGTAAGATTAAAACAATCTGAGAAAAGACACTTTGTTGATCCATCAATTGCATGTGCGCTTTTAAATGTTAATTCAAATAAATTAATTAACGATTTAAATACATTTGATTTTTTATTTGAAGCATTATGTGAAAGAGATTTAAGAATATATGCTGAAGTAAATAATTATTCTTTATATCATTATCAAGATTATAATGATAGAGAGATAGATGCTGTTATTCAAGATGAAGATGGTAATTACTCAATGTTTGAAATAAAACTTGGAATGGATGAAGTTGATAATGCTTCAAAAAAACTAATTGAATTAAGAGATAGTATTAAAGAAAGTGGTGGGATTCCTCCTAAAAATTTAGGCGTAATTGTAGGTGTATCTTCATATGCTTATAGACGTGAAGATGGTGTTTATGTTATTCCAATAACTTCATTAAAACCATAGTTTATATTAATTATAATTCAAATAAATATCAAAAATTTAGTACTAAAATTAATTAATATGATAAAATCTTGTTATAATATTAATTGTTAGGTGATATAAATGAGAAATATAATTATAATTGGTTCTCGTGGTTATCGATATAACTATGGGGGATGGGAGACTTTTGTTACTGAATTTATTAATAATTATAAAGATAGTAATACTAAGTTTTATATACCATATTTAACTTTTGATAAAAATAAAGATAAAAGTATAGATATTAATAATAATATTTATAGTATTAATTTATATGTTAAAAATAGTGGTTTTACTACGATGTTTAATTTTACTATTAAATCTATGAATTATATGATTAATTATATTAAAGATAATAAATTAGATAATACTATTATGATTATACTTGGTTGTAAGATTGGTCCATTAATGCCTAAGTATTATAAAAAATTACATGAATTAAATTGTAAGATTATTATGAATCCTGATGGTCTAGAATGGAAAAGAGATAAATGGAATAAACTAATTAAAAAGTGTTTTAAGATTAGTGAAGAATATCATGTAAAATATGCTGATCAAGTAGTATGTGATTCTAAAGAAATAAAAAAATATATAGATAAAACATATAATATAAGTGATAAAACTAATTTTATCGCATATGGTGCTTATATAGATTCTAAAGTAGATGATAAATTAGGTAATAATTTCTTTAAAGCTAATGGGTTAAAGAAAGATAATTATTATTTATATGTAGGTAGATTTGTACCAGAAAATAATATTGAATTAATATTAAAAGAATTTATTAATTCTAAAACTAAAAAAGATTTAGTTTTAGTAACTAATTATACTCATGATAAATATTATGAACATTTACTTGAAAGTACTAATTTTAATAAATATTTAAATATTAAATTAGTAGGACCTATATATAATCAAGAAGTATTAAGATATTTAAGAATTAATGCTTATGGGTATATTCATGGACATTCAGCTGGTGGGACTAATCCAAGTTTACTTGAAGCACTATGTACTACTAAATTAAATATATTATATGATGTTCCATATAATAGAGAAGTAGGAGAAGATGCTTGTTTATATTTTAATAATAAGAATAGTTCTTTAGCTAGAATTATTAATAAATGTGATAAAATGAGTAAGAAAGATATTAATAATTATAGTAAGAAAGCTAAAGAAAGAATAGAAAAAGAATATACTTGGGATATAGTAGTAGATAAATATAAAAAATTATTTAATAAGTTAAAGTAAGATACTTTAACTTATTTTTTATCAATAAATATGCTTATTATGTTATACTAATTTATAGTTGGTGATATTTGTGGAAAAGAAAGATAAAATATTATTTGTTATTCCGGCTTATAATAATAAATTTAGTTTTAATGATTATATTAGCTTAAGAATATTTACTAGTATTATTAGTTTATTATTATTACTTTCATTCTCTTTAATAAGTGATTTTAATACGTATAAAGTATTAGTAATTATGTTTATAATGCTATTTAGAAGTGTTGAAGCTATAAGTGATTGTTATTATGGTATGGAACAAAAAAATGAACATCTTTATGATGCTGGTATTTCTTTAAGTATAAAAGCAATACTTGGTTTATTAGTGTTTATAATAATCGATTATTTAACAAAAAATTTATTATTAGCAATACTTGGAATTGTTATAGTAAATCTATTATTATTTGTTATTTACGATATGAATAAATCAAGAATATTTATAAATAATAAGATTAAATTTACAAATAAAAACTTTAAAAAAATACTAATTGTTACTTTTCCAATATTTGTTTTTTCATTTTTATCTATTTATTTAACTAATTGTCAAAAGTATGTTTTAACATATTTTGTATCTGATGAATTACAAACAATATTTGGAATATTAATTATGCCTGCTACAGTACTCAGTTTAGCTGGAAGTTATATTATTATGCCTTTTGTTAATAAGTTAACTTTATTATTTAATACTAAAAAAATAAATGATTTTAATAAGTTAGTAAGTAAATTACTATTAGCTTTGATTATTATTGGTTTACTTGCATTAGTTGTTTGTTGGTTCTTAGGTATTCCAGTATTAAGTATTATATATTCAACCAATTTAAATAATTATAAAATATCATTATTATTGATTATAATAGCATCTATATTTTGGGGTGTTTCATTAGTTTTATCAAATATATTAACTGTTATGGGTATTAATAAATCTCAAACAATTATATATTTAATTTCTTGTATTGTTTCGACTATTGATTCTATTGTTTTAATTCCAAGATTAAGTATAAATGGAGCGGTATATTCATATTTAACTTCGATGATAATTTGTGCAATATTATATATAATATTATATTATTATAATTTAAATAAAATTAAGTATTATTGTTAATAATTTTTAAGCTTAAATTATTAATAGATATGATAAAATAATAAGGGTATATTAATAATTTTGAGTAGTAAATAATTGAAGATCTAATTAAAAAATTATTTTTATACTTTTGATAACTAGTGACAGTAGTGAAAAGTCAATGAAAAGTTTTAGATACGATAATTTTATGTCAAAATAAATAAAATCATTTATGATTAAATATAATTTCGTTATTACTTATGTAAAAAATAATTTGTTTCAATAGTTTATCTAGTATGCTACAATAATGTTGGTGAGTTGATATATGAATAAAGGTAAAATTGCAGTTTTAATTCCTTGTTATAATGAATCAAAAACTGTTGAAAAAGTTGTAAAAGATTTTAGAAAAGCATTGCCTGATGCCGATATTTATGTTTATGATAATAATTCTACTGATGATACCGATAAATTAGCAAAAAAAGCAGGTGCAATTGTAAAATATGAATATAAGCAAGGTAAGGGAAATGTAATTAGATCAATGTTTAGAGATATTGATGCGGACTGCTATTTGATGGTTGATGGAGATGATACATATCCAGCTGATAATGCTAAGGAAATGTGCGACTATGTTTTAGATGGTAAAGCCGATATGGTAGTTGGAGACAGATTGTCTTCAACATATTTTGTTGAAAACAAGAGAAAATTTCATAATTTCGGAAACAAGTTGGTTAGATTTTTAATTAATAAATTATTTAATAATAATATTAATGATATTATGACAGGTTATAGAGCATTTTCTTATAATTTTGTTAAATCTTATCCAGTATTATCAAGAGGATTTGAGATAGAAACTGAAATGACTATTTTTGCTATTGATAAAAATTTCAAACTTGTTGAAATTCCGGTTAAATATAGAGATAGACCTAAGGGATCTGTTTCAAAATTAAATACATATAGTGATGGATTTAAAGTTCTTAAGACAATAGCTGTATTTTTTGAGGAATATAAACCAATGTTATTTTTTGGACTTTTTTCATTAATTTTTTTAGTTATTTCTTTAATATTAGGAATTCCAGTTTTAAATGAATATTTTCATACAGGATTAGTACCAAAATTTCCAAGTTTAATAGTTTCATGCATTTTTTTAATATTATGTATGTTATTTTGGATAACTGGTATAATATTACAAGTAATCAACAAGAAGAATAAACAATTATTTGAATTGCATTTAACTGAAATATCAATGTTAAGAAAAAAATAATTGTGTATATAAGATAAGAAGGTTAAATATGTTAAAAAAAGATATTGCTATTAAAGTTACTAATATGACTAAGACTTTTAGAATATATGGTGATAAAGCTTTTACTATGAAAGAAAGATTAGTAAGAGGGTGGAGAAAGAATTCTAGACCAGAAGAAAGAACAGTATTAAAAAATATTAATTTAACTATTAAAAAAGGTGAAACTGTTGGCTTAATTGGTGTTAACGGTTCAGGTAAATCAACATTATTAAAGTTAATGACTAAAATACTTTATCCTAATAAAGGTAAAGTAGAAACCAATGGCAAATTAACATCCTTACTTGAACTTGGTGCTGGTTTTCATCCGGATTTTACTGGTAGAGAAAATATATATTTTAATGCAGCTATATTTGGTTTAACCAAAAAAGAAATAGATGCAAGATTAGATAAAATAATTGAATTTAGTGAACTAGGTGATCTAATAGATTCACCTGTTAGAACATATTCATCAGGTCAATATATGAGACTTGCATTTGCAGTTGCTATCAATGTTGATGCTGATATTTTATTGATTGATGAAATACTTGCAGTAGGTGATCAACATTTCCAAGAAAAATGCTTCGACAAGTTAGAAGAATTATCAAAATCTGATATGACAATTGTTATTGTTTCTCATAGTTTAGGTTCAATTGAAAGATTATGCGATAGAGCTATTTGGATAAATGATGGTGTTGTTGCAGAAGATGGAGAATGTCATAAAGTTATTCAAGATTATTTAAAGGAGTGTGCATAGTATATGAAAGTATTTAAGGAATTATATCAGTATCGTGAATTTTTATATACTAATGTAAAAAAAGATATAAGAGGTAAATATAAAGCTTCTTTTCTTGGTGTACTTTGGTCTTTTATTAATCCACTTTTACAAGTAGTAGTTTATGCGATAGTTTTCCCATATATTATGAGAGTACAAACTCCAAATTATTTAGTATTCTTAATATGTGGTATTATACCATGGACTTGGTTTACTAGTTCATTAATGAATGGTACAACATCAATTACTAATAATGCTAATTTAATAAAAAAGGTATATTTTCCAAGAGAAATACTACCAATATCTGTTGTAACTAGTGGTATGGTTAATTTTTTTATAAGTTGTATTATAATTCTTATATTTGCATTGTTTGGTGGTACTGGAATAAGTTGGCATATAGTCTTTGTACCAATTGTTGCAATAATTCAATATTTAGTTCAATTGGGCTTTGCATTTATATTGAGTGCGATTAATGTGTATGTTAAAGATGTTGAATATATGGTCAATTTCTTACTTAATTTAATATTTTATGCAACACCAATATTATATACTGCTGATATGTTTGCCGGATCGAAATTTGCGTGGATATTTAAAATAAACCCTATGGCATATATTGTAGATTCATATCGTAGAATTTTCTATGCACATTTAATGCCTAATTTCAAACAACTTGGCGTGTTATTTATTTGTTCAATAATATTGTTAGTTATTGGTTATAGCATATTTAAAAAATTAGAAAGAAGATTTGCAGAAGAGGTATAGTTATGAAACTTGCAGCAGTTGTTGTATTTTATAAACCTGATAAAGATAATATAAATAATATTAATAGTTATATAGATTCAGTAGATAAATTATATGTCGTTGATAATAGTGAAGATGACATAGAATATATTAAAGATACTAGTAAAATTAAATATATTAAATTACATGATAATAAAGGTATAGCATATGCTTTAAATGTTGGAGCTAAAGAAGCTATAAAAGATAAATATAAATGGTTATTAACTTTAGATCAAGATAGTAAAATGAATAGTAATATTATTAATAAAATGAAATATTATTTATTAAATAATAATACTAAATATATTGGTTTAATATGTCCATATCAAGATATAGACTCTAAAGAAGATGTTAAAAATGGTGATGTCGAAGATATGATTGAAGTCATGACTTCTGGCAATATTATTAATCTTGATGCATATAAAAAAATAGGTGGGTTTAAAGATTGGTTGTTTATTGATTGTGTAGATACTGATTATTGTATGAATCTTCATAAACATGGTTATAAAGTCTTGCGACTTAATAACATAGTTATGAAACATAAATTAGGTAATTTAGTAGTACATAAATTATTTGGTAAAGAATATCCATGTTATAATCATAATCCAATAAGAAGATATTATATTGTAAGAAATAATAATTATATACATGATATGTATTACGATTTATATCCTGAATATTGTGATCATTTATTAAGAATACAAAGAGGACAAGTAAAAAGAATAATAGCTTTTGAAGATAATAAAATTAATAAATTAAAAATGATGTATAAAGGATATAAAGATTATAAAAAGGGAGTTAAAGGAAGGATAGATAAGAATGAATAAGCAAACAATTTCAAATGCAATTAATGTTTTAAAAAATGACGGTATATCTGGATTTGCTAAGAGAACAGTAGTACATGTTAAATTCATGCATCAAGTTAGAAAGCAAAAAAATATTCATAACTTCAAAGATATTTTATTTATAAATGGTTGCCCTATTGATTATTGTGAAAGATATAGGGTTCATCACAAGATGCAGGAATTGATTGCATATGGTTATACTGTTGACGAAGTTCTTTCATCAGAATTAAACGAGGAAATTATCAAATTTTATCGTGCTTTTGTAATTTATAGAATGCCTTATGATCAAAATGTTGATAATTTTATAAA
Organism: uncultured bacterium; assembly: GCA_900314465.1. Classification (GTDB taxonomy): domain Bacteria; phylum Bacillota_I; class Bacilli_A; order RF39; family UBA660; genus UBA6985. Next base: position 10,638 of record OMVK01000011.1, read on the forward strand.
AAAGGTTCATGAAAATAATAAGATTGTATTTTATGACATTGATGACCTTGTCTTTGATTTAAAATATACTAAGAATTTGGAATCGTTAAAGTCATTGACGAAAGAACAATTAAGCGAATATAATGATGGTGTTGTAAGATATGGAAAACTATTAGACCTATGTGATTATGGAATAACAACAACAACAGTAATTGCTAATGAAATGAAAAAACATGTAAAAGATGTTTGTATAGATAAAAACATAGCAAGTGTTGAAATGCAAAAATATTCAGAAGATGCATTAAAAAATAAAACTGTCGAAAAAAATGACAAAATTGTAATTGGATATTCGAGTGGTTCTTTTACACATAATAGCGATTTTGAAATGATTAGTAAGCAAATTATAGATTTAATGAAAAAATATAATAATGTTGAATTATTGTTAATTGGTGCGCTTAATGTTCCAGATTGTTTTATGGAATTTGGTGATAGGGTTAAAACTCATGGATTCGTTGATTATACAAAATTACCAGAACTCTTGGCGAGTTTGGATATTAATTTAGCTCCCTTAGTTGATAACTTTTTTGATTCAGCTAAATCTAATATAAAATGGATGGAAGCTGCATTGGTAAAAGTTCCAACTGTGGCATCTGACGTTGGTAATTTTCATGATAGTATTAAAGATGGTTATGATGGCGTATTATGTAGTGATTCAGAATGGTTTGAAAAACTAGAAAAACTTGTTACAAATTTTGAATATCGAAAACAAATTGGCGAGAATGCATATAATACCATTTATAGTTCTTATACACCAATTGCAAGTGGCAAACAAATAGCTGACTTTATTGGATCAAAATTGACTAAAAATATTTGTTTTATTATACCTTCGACAAATATTTCTGGTGGTAATCTAGTTACACTTCATCATGCTTTAGTATTAAAAAAACATGGTTATGATGTGACTTTGATTAATACTGATGAATTTACTGCGGATAAAACAATTTTATATAGTGGAGATAATTATGTATATGTTGTTTCAACTTTTAGAAATAATATTGATGTAAAAATAGATGTCTTAGTTGCAACAATGTGGTTTACTTTATTGAAAGCTCTAGATTATCATAAATGTTATAATATTAAATATCTTGTTCAGAGTAGAGAATCTGGATTTTATGAAAAAGATAATTATGATAATTTGCTAGCAAATTCAACATATTATAATCATGATAATGTTAATTATTTAACTATATCTAAATGGTGTAATAAATGGTTAAGAGAGGATTTTGATGTTAATTCTAGGTTTATTCCTAATGGAATTGATTTAAGTAAATTTCCTTATAAGAAAAGAAAGTTCACTGGTAAAATTAAAATATTAATTGAAGGCGATTCTAAGAGTGAATATAAGAATGTTGATGAATCATTTAAAATTACAAATAGTTTAGACCATAATAAATACGAAATACATTATTTGTCTTATAATGGAAAATCAAAGAAATGGTATTATGTTGATGAGTTTTATAATAAAATTCCACATGATGATGTATATAAGATTTATCAAGATGCGGATATTTTGTTAAAATCAAGCATTTTAGAGTCTTTTTCATATCCTCCAATAGAGATGATGGCTACTGGTGGTGTTTGTGTTGTCTTACAAAATGAAGGAAATACCGAATACTTAGTTGACAATTATAATTGCTTATTTTATAAAAAGGGAAATATAGATGATGCAATAGAAAAAATTGAATTAATTGTTCATGATAATAAATTAAGAGAAAAAATTATAAAAAATGGCTTAAATACAGCTTCAAGCAGAGATTGGAATAAAATAGAAAATGATATTCTAGAAGCTTATAAAAAATAAATTTGGAGTTAGAATATGAAAATTAAAATGAGTTTGAAAGATATATGTTTATTTTTAATTGTATATATTTTATCATGTGCTTACTTGATAAGAAAAGTTGGGATTAGTTTTAATTCGATTTTTTTAGAAATATTATTATTTATTTCATATATATACTTATATTTTGTAAACAAAAAAAATATTTCTTATGAAAAAAAATTTCTGGCTACTGCTATACCTGTTGGGCTATTGTTTTTATTTTTTATTCCATTGGGAAACATTCCAGATGAAAGAAATCACTTTGCTCGTGCTTACGAAATTAGTCAGTTTCATTTAATTTCAGAAAAAAATGGTGATCTTGTTGGAAGATATTTGCCAAGTATTTTTGACGAAATAGGTAGTAATAATAGTTATAATGATATAATTTCTTTGATTAACTATGATGATATAAAATACGATTTCATTTCATTTAATAATACAGCATTATATAGCTTTGTTTGTTATATTCCTCAATCATTTGGTATATTTGTTGGGAATTTATTCAAATTACCATTGATTATATCAGGATATTTAGGCCGTCTTATGAATTTTGCTACTTGGTTAATTTTATTGTATTTGACTATAAAAACCATACCTTTTGGAAAAAAGATAATATATTTAATATCAATGTTTCCGATTACATTACAGGAAGCTGTTTCTTTGAGTCCTGATGAATTGACTTTTGCTACATCTGTACTACTATTTGCCGTAACTTTAAAATTTATTTATACTGAATCAAAAATTAAAACGAGTGATTATTGTTTAATATCTATTTTGTGTATTATTTTATCATTATGTAAGATTATTTATTTACCTTTATGTTTAATTATTTTTTTAATACCATATCAAAAGTTTCCTAGCAAAAAAATCAAATACATTTTCATTTTCTCTCTTGCATTTTTTGTTATTATAATCAATCTTTCATGGTTATCCTTTGCTAGTGGATTATTAGATTCAACTTCTTATAGTTTTTCAGTTAATAAAAATTTTGTATTACATAATCCTATAAAATATCTTTTTATAATTGTAAGAACTATTTTGTATAGAGGTGAACCTGTCATCTTTGGTGCATTTGGAAATTATCTTGAATCATTTAATGTAACAATTCCTTATATTTTTGTGTGGGGAAATATGTTCATCTTTGCCGAGAGTTGTAAGGAAATGAAAAATTGTAAAAAGATTGCTTTTACTAAAAATGGTTATTATTTATTAGTTTTTATTGTTTTATCTATTTGTTTA
>OMVK01000027.1 GCA_900314465.1 uncultured bacterium
ATAAACTTAATTGTTATTATGATTCAATTAAATATATTAATAAAAGATTAAGAACTGAAAATGAAATAAGAAAATATTTAAGTAAAGAAACTAATGATATAAATATTATAGATAATACTATTAAATTACTTTATGATAATAATTATATTAATAATGAATTATATATTAAGTCTTATATAAATGATGAAATTAATATAGGTAGTGATGGTCCTAATAAGATTAAGAATGATTTAATTAATAAAGGTTTTAATATAAATGATATTAATAATTATCTTGATAATATAGATAATAATATATGGATGGATAAGATTAATAAATATATAAGTAATAAGATTAAGAATAATCATAATACTTCTAGTTATATGCTTAAAAATAAGATAATTATGTATTTAGTTAATAAAGGTTATTATAAAGATATGGTAATAGATATTTTAAATAGTTATGATATAATAGATAAATCTATTTTAGATAATGAATATAGAAAAGCAAAAAAAAGATTATCTAGTAAATATCAAGGAAGTGAACTTGATAAGAAAGTAAAAGAATATTTATATAGAAAGGGATTTAGAAATATTGGTGATAATTATGAAGAATAAATTTGAAAGACTATCTAAAGAAGAAAAGAAACAAGCTATTAAAGATTATGGCGAAAAATATCCTGAGTCATTAAAGGGATTTAATGGTATGAGAATTGTTGGTATTTTTGGTCTTATTTATGGTTCTTTGATGTTTGCTGCTGATTTTATTTGGAAAGAGTTAATGCATACATCTGTGTGGTCTTTTATAATTGATGGATTTCTAGTTGTATTTTGTGTAGTTTTATTAGTTGCAAGAGAAAGATATTTAAATAAATTAGTTAATAGTTTCTTAATTAATAGAGATAGTAGTAATAAAGAAAATAATAATAAGAAGAATAAAAAGAAGGCATAATATGGAGAGATTACAAAAAGTAATTGCGGAATCTGGTTATACGTCTAGAAGAAAAGCAGAAGAATTAATAACTTCTGGTAAAGTATATGTTAATGGTAATTTAGTAAATACTCTTGGTACTAAAGTTAATAGTGATGATGAAATAATTGTTAATGGGGTAATGATTAAAAGAGAAGATAAAGTATATTATTTATTAAATAAACCTAAAAATTATGTATCATCAGTTAAAGATGAAAAGGGAAGAAAAACCATAGTTAGTTTAATTAATACTGATAAAAGAATATATCCGATAGGTAGACTTGATTATAATACAACAGGTTTAATTATCTTAACTAATGATGGAGAACTAGATAATTTACTAGCACATCCAAGTAATCATATCGAAAAAACATATATTGCAAGATTAGATAAATATTTAGATGTTGAAGATATATTAAAATTTAAAAAAGGTTTAGTTATTAATGGGAGAATGTGTTTACCTACAAGATTTAAAGTTAAAACTAATAATAAAACTAATAATTATAGTGTAGTAGAAATTACTATTACTGAAGGTAGGAATCATATTGTTAAAAATTATTTTAGTGAACTTGGTTATAAAGTTACCAGATTACATAGATCAAAATATGCTTTTTTAACAGATAGTGATTTAAATGTAGGTGAATATCGTAAATTAACTATTAAAGAGGTACATAAGTTATATGCATGTAAATATCAATAAACTTGATAATTATGGTAGAGGTATAACATATATTAATAATAAGATATGTTTTATTAGTAATAGTTTACCTAATGAAGAAATGGAAATAGATAATATAATAGATAAGAAAAAATATTCAGAAGCTAAATGTATAAAGATAATTAATAAAGGTAATGATAGAATAGATAATAATTGTAAATATTATGATAAATGTGGTGGGTGTCAATTAAGACATTTTAGTAATAAATTAGAAAGTAATTTTAAGACTAATAAAATTAAAGATATCTTATATAAATATGCTCATATAGATATAGATATTAATTATATTGATTCTAATAAATATGATAATTATCGTAATAAGATAGAATTACAAGTTAATAATTATGAATATGGTTATTATAATATTAATAGTAATAATTTTATTAAGATAGATAATTGTTTACTTGCTTGTAATTCTATTAATAAATTTATTAAAGATAAACTTATTAAATTTAAGAATGGTAAATTAATTATTAGATTTAATTATAATAATGATTTATTAGTTATTATAGATAGTAAAGATAATATTAGTTA
>OMVK01000009.1 GCA_900314465.1 uncultured bacterium
TAAAATGTAACCTATAAAGTGGACTCTTAAAAAAAGAGAGACCTACTTTATAGGTTTTTATTATGTCTTGTTGTATAATATAAGAAAGTTGGTGATAACAATGTCTAAAATACTATTTACAGATGCTCAAGTAAAAAAATTAAGTAAAAATAAATGGATTAAAAATATTACTAATAAAGTAATAACGTATACTGATGAATTTAAATATAAATTAGTAAAAGAATGTGAAAATTATAAAAAATTCCCTCAAGATGTATTTAGGGAATGTGGTATAGACCCCGAGATAGTTGGAGAAAGAAGATATAACAATGCAGCTAAAAGATGGAGAAAACAATTAAAAAATACTGGTGAAATAGTAGATACTAGAACTACTAAATCAGGAAACACATTAAAACGTGAATTATCAGATAAAGAAAAGCTTGAACGAGCTGAAGCAAAAATAAAATTACTTGAAGCAGAAAATGAATTATTAAAAAAAAACGAACTGATAGAGATGGGAATTTTAACAGATATCAAATCAATATCAAATTTGAAACAATAAAATATGTAATTGATAAATATAAAATAGTAGGCATGACACAATACTTATGCAATTGTATTGGAGTTTCTAAATCAGGATATTATAATTATTTAAATAATGAAAATAAAAGAATTGAAAGAGACAATAAAGACCAAAAAGATTTTGATTTAATATTAAAAGCTTATAAGTTTAAAAAGCGAAAAAAAGGTGCTAAGCAAATAATGATGGTACTTGATAATGAATTTAATGTTCATTTTAATCTTAAAAAGATAAGAAGATTAATGAAAAAATATGGATTAAAATGTCCAATAAGACAAGCTAATCCATATAGAAGAATGATGAAAGCTACACAAGAACATACTACTTGTGAAAACATTGTTAATCGTGTATTTAAAACTGGACTGCCGTATAATGTACTTTTAACTGATATAACTTATCTATTTTATGGTGATAATAAGAAATGTTATTTATCAACCATTAAAGATGCTGAAACTAATGAAATACTTGCTTATTATATAAGCGAAAATATGACATTAGATATTTCTTTAGAAACAATAAAAAAACTACATCGCAAAAGAAATGTAATATTAAATGAAAATGTTATAATTCATTCGGATCAAGGTGTTCATTATACAAGTCCAAAATTTCATAATTTATTAAAAAAATATAATATTCAACAATCTATGTCTAGAAGAGGAAATTGTTGGGATAATGCTCCTCAAGAATCTTACTTTGGACATATGAAAGATGAATTAAATTTAGATACATGTTTTACATTTAGAGATGTATGTAATGAAATAAAAGATTACATTGAATATTATAATAATTATAGATATCAATGGAATTTAAAAAAGATGACTCCTGTTCAATACAGAAATCATCTCTTCGCATCCATTGTCTAAACTCTCTCTTTTTTATTTAGTCCTTGACATTGGGTACATTTTATTATGAACTATGTTTTTTAATTTTTAAATTCAAAGCTATAATCATCTATTAAGACTGTATCTCCAACTTTAGCACCTTTTTTAATAAGTTCATCATCAACACCCATGCCTTTAAGTTTTCTTGCAAATCTTTGTACACCTTCTTCTTCAGTGAAACGAGTCATCTTAAGTAATTTAATAATATTAACTCCATCTACTTTCCATGTATGATCATCTACTCTTGTAACTTTAAAGTCATCATCATTATGATATTTATATAATACATGACTTTCAGTAACATTTTCATATAATTTAACTTCATCTATGCTACTAACAAGTTTACCTAAGTATGTTATTAAACTATCTAATCCTTCATGATTAAGTGCACTTATCTCAAATACTTTTTCATTTGGATATTTTTTCTTAAATTCTTCTAAGTTCTTTTTAGATTCAGATAAGTCCATTTTATTAGCAATTACTACATGAGCTTTTTTTATAAGTGTTTCATCATAACTTTTAAGTTCATTAACAATTGTCTCATAATCATCGCTTGGATTTCTTCCTTCCAAACCACTCATATCAAGAACATGTGCAATTACTTTTGTACGCATCGCATGTTTTAAGAATTTGTCTCCTAAACCAACACCTTTAGATGCACCTTCGATTAATCCAGGTAAATCAGCTACGATAAAATTACTACCATCTTTAAGTTCGACATAACCAAGATTAGGTGAAAGTGTAGTAAAATGATATGCTCCCACTTTAGCATGTGCATTAGATATTGCATTTATAAGAGTACTCTTACCAACTGATGGCATACCTACTAAGCCAACATCTGCAAGTACTTTAAGTTCACATTTGATTAACTTAACTTCACCAGGTTCCCCAAGTTCACTAAAATGAGGTGCAGGATTTTCATGAGTTGCAAAAGCACGGTTTCCAAGTCCACCTCTTCCACCATGACATACAACATATTCTTCATTAGGTTTAGTTAAATCAGCAAGTATATCATTAGTTTTAGCATCAATTATTGTAGTTCCACATGGTATATTGATAATAACATCTTTAGCATTTTCACCATTACGTTCAGATCCTTTACCATTATTACCCTCCATGCCTTTAATAGTCTTCATATTTTTAAGATCTATTAATGTACGTAATCCTTCACTAGTTCTAAAAATAATACTAGCTCCTCTTCCACCATTACCTCCATTAGGTCCACCTAAAGGCACATATTTTTCTCTTCTAAAAGATGTACAACCATCTCCACCTTTACCTGCAATAACTTTAACTATAACTTCATCATAGAACATATAAATCCCCTCACTTAAGTAGAATTATTGTACAACCTATATTAAAAGTGTACAAGTAATAATCTTTAACTAATTTATTATGTTTTAATTCTCTATGTATTTTATTTCTTAATATATGTTCACCATTACCATGAATAACAACTATTTTTTTATTTCCTAATTTATAATTATCATTTATAAAATCATTTACCACAGTCATAACGGTATCCTCGGTATAACCATGGACATCTAACTGTGGTAATATTTCTAAAAATGGATCAATTTTTTTATACATTATTTGGGTTATCAAAAATATTTGTTGTTTCACTTGGTTGAGTTTGTACTGGTGCACTTTGTTGTACAGGTGCTTGTGGTTGTACAGGTTGAGTTTGTTGTACTGAATTTTGTTGTACAACTTGTTGTGTTGGTGCACTTACTGGAGTACTTGGAGTATTAACTTCTGCAACTGGTTGTGGTGATGTATCAATAGGTTTTTGATTGAAAGCATTAACCTGAGGTGTTTCTGGTACAGTATTTTTAATAATATCTGGGTCTGGTTTAGCACCAGGTACATTACTATTATCAACAGTTGCTTGTGGTTTAGCTGTTTCAATTACATCTTGTAAACCTGAATTTTCAACAACTTCATCAAGTTTAGGTATACCAGGTTCTTCACCAATTCTTGACATAGATATAGCTGCAGCAGTATTAGCAAATTTAATAGCATTATCAATATTTAAACCTTTAGCTATACAAAAAGTAAATGAACCAACAAATATTGAATCAAAGCTTGAATTATCTGCAACATTAATTTTCATTTCTGGTAACATCTTAACCTTAGAATCTTCACAATATAATATTTTATGATTATTTAAAATAATTATATAATTACTTCTTCCACCTATATCTACAAGTTTTTGATATAAGTTAACATATTCTTCAGTACTACCTTCAGTAATATTATATTTAGTCATACCAATAGCAAAATTTTCTGTACCAATAACCCAAGTACACTTCTTAGACATTTCTACATTTTCACTCGTAGCATTTCTTGCATAGAAAATACTTGTTTTCTCTTTATAGTTATTAGTAAATGCCATATCACCATCAATATCAGTACCATCTAAGATAGCAATATCAGGAACAAAATCATATTTATATCTTTCTAGATTAACTCTTGGATTATTAAATAATATTCTTGTTGTTTTACCATTCTTAGTATCTAATATAAAATAGTTAGTAGTAGTACCACTTTCAAAATTAGTTTCAATAAATTTAGTATTTACTTTATATTCAGAAAATGTATTACGTATTTTTTCTCCATAAGCATCTTGCCCAATTACTCCAGTCATATAAGGTCTTATCCCCCATTTAGCAAGTAAACAAGCAGAGACTGCACTTACATTACCTAAAGACTCATTTTTACCAGTAATAGTAAAAACATCACCTTCTTCTGGAAACTCTTCCAATGGAAGATATACATTCATTGCTGGTTTACCAATTGTTAATATGTTCATTTTCTAACCACCTATTCTATATAAATTATATAACATTTTTAAAATAAAAAACTATAGCTTTCTATAGTTTTTTAATAATAATCGATAATTTTCATAATCAGTTGGATTAATATCACTTTCATTAAGTGTATCTTCTACTTTATTTAATACTTTATCTAAGATATCTTTTTCTTTTATTTCTTTTAATTTCTTAGAAAATAATAATAAATATTGTATTTTTTCTTTATTATTACTAGCAAAAGTATTTACCATAGTAAGTATTTTATTATATAGAGAATCCCTATCTTCATAAGATAATAAATCTAATGCTTTATCATCAGGTAATGATATATATTTACAAAAATCATCAATAGTATATAAATTAGTATTATTACCTTTAGATAATTCTTTTATTTTATCTTTTTCAATATTCATTGTTTCTTCATGATCATAAGTTAAGACATTAGATATTTCACTTAATGATACTTCATCAAGTGCATCTTTATAATCAGATAATTTAGCATAACATATACTTAATAAATAATGTAATTCAGGTGATGTATCTCCATAATAATCTTGATACATATCACCATAATCAATAGCTTCCTGATAATTACCAATATAATAATTAGCAAGTGCAAGTTCAAAGTATAATCTAGGATTTAAATAAGACTTATGTGCTTCTTCTAAAAACTTAATAGCTTTCTTATAATCTTCTAAATTATAGTAACATAAACCTATCTTAGCTAAAGTAGTTGGATTAGTCTTTAAATCATAATAAATAGATTCTTCATAATACTTAATAGCTTCGATATACTTATGTTTCTTACATAATTCATTACCCTTATTAATTAATCTATCCCAGATAATTAAATTAGATTTACTATTAGAACTATTATATATTAAAGTATCTAATTCTTTAATTAAATAATTAAGTGAATTACTATTAAGAGACATACTTAATGCATATATTTCATCTCTAGCTTTTTTATATTCTTTATTATTAAAATATTCTAAATATTTCTTATAAGAACCCTTAATATTTAATTTAGATACTCTATTATATTCATCTATATTATCTATTTGTTTATCATTTAAACTAATTAAATTAATTTTATCTATTTCTTTTTGATCTGCTTCAATTCTCTTATAATTAATATTTATATTTGCTTTAAGTAATTTCTGTAAATATTCATTTAATATATATATCATATTATAACCAGTATTATTAAAATCTATATCAGTAAAATTAGAAACTATTACTTCATTTACTCTAGCATAATCTTTTTCATTTAATAAACTTTCGATAACAGAAATTGGGTCCCCTATATAATTAATATCACTTCTAGTACCAGTAAATTTCTTATGAATAGCTAAATAATTTATTTCACTTAAAAATAAATATATTAAATTTATATAATTACTATATTCAGGTACATCTTTTAAGATAGATATCTTTTTAATAAAATTCTTTAAATTACCTCTATCAAGTTCAATTAAAGCATCTCTTTCAATCTTATGATAAAAATCTTTTAAAGATTTATTAGCATAATCATCATTATATATATATTCAAGTTTATCAGGTGAATCACCAATAGCACCTACTAATAAACTAGCATAATAACTATGATCATCTATCTTATCTAGTAAATCTAAAGCAAGTCTGAAATTACCATTAAATACATATTTAACTATTAATAAATAATCCATATATTTATTATTATCTAATTTCTTTAATGTCTTATCTAAACTACTATCATATATCCACATTAATTTAATAGTTCTCATTAATAAATTTTCACTATAAATAACATATTTACCATTTATTTCTTTAACATCTTCATTAGCTATAAAAAAGTCAATATTATTCTTAGTAAAATGTAAAACTGTTTGTAAATAAAATAATAATTTCATATACATCATGCCTTTAATTATTTTGTTATTATATATTAATTAATAATTTAATACAATAAAAAACACGTATTAACGTGTTCTTACTTTATTATTAGTATCAATACTACTTTCATATTTTTCTATTGAATCTCTAATATTATCTTGTTCAATATAAATTAAACTAGCACTTATAAGTTTAAGTTCACTATTAGTAATAGTATTATTATCAAGATCAATACCAGTATTATAAGATAATTTATCATATGAACGTTTAATAGCATCTGATGCTGATTCAATATATTCAATATCATTAGTTAAGATATTACCATAATGTATTTCATCTATTTTATCTTCATTATTAATAGTTAAAGCAGATAAATTACCTGAACATACATCATAATAAGCTGTATAATTAACACCATCTACTTTTTTAAGCATTTCTACATTATAAGTTAAATAAGTAGTCTTATCATCTCTTTTATTAATCTTAGGTATAAAATAAACGGAAACATCATCAAGTGATGAAATATTTATTTCACTATCATCAATAGTTAAATAAGATGCTACTTCTCTTGGACATAACTCTTTATAATTTTTTATTTCACTATAACTACAACCAGTAAAGCTTAAAGCAGATACTAATAATAATAAAGGTATTCTACTCTTTCTTGCTTTTTTAACTCTTCTCATAACCAAACCCACTTTTCATATATATTCTTAAATAAAGTCATCTATTTATAGATGACTTATCATATTTTCTGTTTGCTTTTTTCTTTCTTTGTATACCTGTATGTATTTTTTGATTAACTAGTTCATCTGATCTATTAATTAATTCATCAAAAGCATAAGCACAAGCATCATATGTAGATGAAACAGGTATAGATATACTTGATGAAGAAGAACCTACTTCATCATAAATTCTTTTTAAGAATGACTTAGATTCATTATTATTCTTATTAACTAAATTATTTTTTAAAGAATATAATTGCTCCATACCCTTTTGAACACCCATGCCTCTTAATTCATAATCAGCAACATTATTACCATCAACTTGTGTTCTAAGTCTATACTTATCATCTTTAACATCAGTTAAATAATCTCTAGTAATATTCTTATCTTCATATGGATAATCAATATGATTCTTAGCAAGTAATTTATTACTCAATTCAATTCTAAATAATTTTTTATCATTAGTTGATGCAGTAATATATTCAACATCTTCACCATCTTGATAATTAGGTACATTTTCTTTTCTTACAATAACTTTATCTAATCCAGGATAAATAGATGTAATAATAATACCTTCATTAGTTCTAACTAAATCAACATTTTCATTAGGTAATATACTACTACCATAAAGATTCTTAACATTTTGATTTAAATAATAATATAATAAATCATGATAATCTTTATTAACTGTATAACTAGATGGTATTAATTTAATTAAATGTTCAGTTATATTAATATCCTCTTTATTTTTAATATCCTCTTTATATTTACTTTCATATGAATCTGTTATTTTAAAAATAGACATTCTTATTTCCCCCTTGAGTACATGTTATTCTAACACATTAATATTTAAAATACAAATATTAAATATAAGCTAAATATAAATAATAAGCAAGTACAAATGCACTTAATAAACTACCTATCATACTTAATAAGAAACCAACATGAAATTTCTTTGTACAAATATAATAAGTATCTCCAATACAAATACCAAAGATACCAAATAAGATACCAAAGATACCTGTAATTGATAAAACTAGTGATGAAATACCAAAAGCAAGTGATAAATAATCATATACTTTTAAATCTTTTTCTGTTAAACCAAAATTATTACTTCTATTATTCTTTTTTCTTTTACTCATATACTAAACCACCTTTTTATTATAAATATTATAATATATTTATTAATTTATTAAAATATCTAATTATTAACATGATGATGCATAGTCTTAGTATTATCATCTATTTTCTTAAATTTATAATTATTACTTAAAGCATATTTAATCATATCTTCTAAAGCATTCTTAGTATATGATTTAATATCATGTAATAACACAACATTAGTACCATTTTTATATAAACTTTTCTTAAAATTATTTAATACACAAGCTTCTTTATTAGTAACACTAGATTTTGCACAGGTATCTGCATCACCTACTTCAGCATTCCAATCAAAGTATTTATACCCTCTATTTTCTACTTCTTTAGTTAAAGTAGACATAATACCAATAGAATAACTTTTAGATATTGTATTAGATGAACCACCTGGAAATCTTATATATTTACTCTTTTCCCCAGTTATCTTATATACTCTATCTTGTATTTCGTTTAAATCATTAAAATAACTATCAACACTTGAATAAATATCCCACTTATGTGTATATGTATGAAGACCAATCGTATGACCCTCTAAATACTCTCTTTTAATAACACTATCACTACCTATACCTGTAACAAAAAAAGTAGCTTTAATATCATATTTCTTCAAGATATCTAAGATATCATTAGTATATGGTCCAGGTCCATCATCAAAAGTTAAATAAATAACACCACTTTCATTCTTACCTGTATCCGTATTATTACTAGTATTAACACTTGAATCAACAACATTAACTGTTCTTGTAATACTAGTAGTATTATTACTTTCATCACTTACACTATAAGTAACTTCATAACTACCTACTTTACTAGTATCTACATTATTACTAACACTAATTTTACTAGAGATATCTCCATCACAATCATCTTCTGCAACAGCACCTTCATCGCTATAAGTACTATTTAAGTTAACATTAATAACACTATCCCCTTTTAATACAATACTAGGTATTTGATCATCTATCCTATTTAAAATACGCTCAGTACTAGTACTATTACCTGATGAATCACTTACACTATAAGTTACTTTATTATCAGATATATTTGATGTAACTTTACTAGTTATATCACCATCATAATTATCATTTGCATGATATCCTATTTCTTTATATTCAGCATGAGGACACATTTTAACTTTCAAATCCCCATCAAGACTAATAACAGGTTTAACATCATCAATAACATTAACCTTTAATACTTTACTAGCACTATTAAGAAAACTATCATAACTATAAGTAATATCATAAGTTCCTACTTTACTAGTATCTACACTACCACTAATATTAATCTTATCCGTAATATCTTTATCATATAAATAAGCTTTATAATTAATACCATCATAATTACTAAATACTTTAACATCTATAGTATCTTTATCTAAAATAATATCAGGTTTAGTAAAACTAAAAGAATAAATAATACTAATAATAAATATACAGAAAATAAATAAAAATTTAAAATACTTAATATATTTATTATCCATAATAGTCCTCCTAACTATTAACTAATTTATCAAGTACTGCATTAATCATCTTTCTAACATTATCATCACTATACTTCTTAGCAAGTTCGATATCTTCATTAATAACAACAATATCTGGAGTATCCATATATTTAATTTCATAAATACCCATTCTAAGTATAGCTCTACCAGTAGAATCTATTCGATCAATAGTCCAATCATTTAAATACTTGTTAGCTATCTTATCTATTTCATCTTTATAAGTAATAACTCCATATACCATATCTTTAACATATTCATTTTCTATTTCCATATTATCTTTAATAACATCATCTATATTATAACTAATATTATTATTTTCAAATAAATCTATCTGATATAAAATAGTCATTATTTTTTCTCTTAATTCTGATCTAGTCATATAAACCTCTCCCATCCGTTAATTATAGAATATACATATCTTATTTAATAGTTTTAATATCAATAACTTTAGTACCTGCTACATAATCATGTAAACATTTACTTTTACTAAATAATAAATTAATACTTATTATTTCTATTACCATATCTAATAACTCAATAAGAGCAATATAATATAAATAATAATTATAACTAAATAAATATAAACCTAACATCTCTAAGATAATAATTAAAGGCATACCATAAATAAGTACACTACCAATAAATAAACTTCTTAGTAATAAACTAAATAACGAAGCTTTATTATTATTACTATCTACTACTTTTAATCTAAGTAATTTCTTACCCAGTGTTTGTCCATTATTAAAATATTGAAAGAATACATAATATAATAATACAAATAATATAAAATACATATGTTCATAATTACGTGATCTCATAAATAAATAAAATGGACTACTTATACTTTCAAGTAACTTATTATAATCAGTTTCTTTATTCATATCTTTAATAACATTATTATATTCATCTTGATAATAATAAGTCATATTAATACTAGGATTAGCAATACTACTATTACTAATACAATAAACCATTAAATATATAAATAAAGCATCTATTAAAAATGCAAGTATACGTTTATTAATATAATGATATCTTTCCATAAAACCACCATAGTAATTATACCAAATTAACTATTTATAATCATTAAAAAACTACTAATAATCTTAGTAGTTTAGTAAGAAGTTTAATACTTCTTTATATATAAATCCCTTTTTATTACAAATAAATATCAATTGCTATTGTATTTATAGTTTACACAAAGATTCAAAGAATAGTGTATTATGTTTTTAAAGAAAAACATTCTCTGAAAAAATTTATATGGTTTGTTTGTAGTTAAGAAATTAATTGGTACAAAAGCAATTGATTAATATTTAGAGATCCCCTTTTTAAATATCCAAAACCCCTTAAAAGATATACTTGACTTATCTCTTCTCATCAAGTACTTTTTATTATATTTTTAATAATAATATTTGTAAAATACCAATTTTAAAAGTAATATATAAAAACAAATTAATGCTATAACATATTTTTATATTAAATATAACTATTTGTTATTGGTTAAATATTCATCAATAAACTTTTTAGGAGCATTCATTAAATATTTTTCAATATATACAAGATTAATCGTAACTGATGGCAATTCTTCTTTTACTTTAAGTTCTTTTAATCTACCTGATTTAATCTCTGGCATACATACATCTTTTAAAATATAACCTACACCAATTCCCTGTAAGACAGAAGATTCAATCATTTCACTGGTTTCAATTGATAAGACATTATTAAAATGGACATTTGAATCTAAAGCAAGTTCATCTAGGTGTTTTCTGTGTGATGAATGACTTACTGGTAAAATAAGTGGTACATTTTCCAAATCTTTTAATTCACTTACTTTATAGTCCATATCGCTTCTTTCAACGAAACAATGTGTTGATTTAGATATAGGTAGTATTTTTATTTCTTTTTCTGATCCTTCAATTGGTGAAGTATCGACAACAAAATCAAGTTCATGTTTATCAAGTAATTCAAGTAATTCAGCAGTAGACCTAGATATTATTGATACTTCGATATTTGGATAGTCTTTATGAAATCTTTCTACTTTCTTAAACAAATAGAATCCTGCAATATGTGATGGACAACCAATCGCAAGTTTACCCTTGACTAAATTATTAGTTTCCATCATTTCTCTTTCACCAATTTTTAGTGCATTACAAGCATCTTCAACATATGGAAGTAATTCTTTACCCTTTTCTGTTAAAACCATGCCATTTAAAGTACGATAAAATAAAGTAACACCAAGTTGACTTTCTAAATTTTTAATACTTCTTGAAATTGCTGGTTGACTAATCATTAAATTCTTAGATGCTAGCGAAACTGAACCATACTGAGCAACATCATAAAATATCTTATATAAATTTAAGTTTAAGCCATCATTATACACAAATTATCACCTACTTTCTTAATGCTTGTTCTTCTTCTTCAAAATACTCCCTTTTATTTTCTAATAAATCAAGTAAAACACTTTCTTGTAAATTATTATCTCTTACAAGTAAACCTCTAGGACTTACAATATATTCATCATCAAATGAATTATGGTCTCTTAGTTCAATCGAAAATTCATGAGACGAATCATTACCATATTTACTCTTAAGCATTTCAAAATCTTCATCAGAAACATCATATAAATCACTTATTTCTCTTGCAGAACCTCTTAAACCATAAAATCTTAATAGCTTCCATTTCTTAACTCCATACTTAGCTAAATCATTATCTAAAGCATCTTTCATTTCTTCAAGTTCACGATAATTATGAGAAGGATCATTTACAATAACAGAATTAATTTCAATTGGAAGATCAGGATAATACATTCTAATCATGCTTATTAATAATCTAATATGTTCATATGTACCAGTATCCATTGAGTTATCATATCTACCAATAACTAAATTATCATAGTCATTAGGTGAATCAACTGAAAAAGTAATCTTATCAACATATTTTAAATAATCTTTAATATTATCTTTATTAAGTTTTGAACCATTAGTAATAATATTATTAGTAATACCAAGTTCCCTACTTCTTTTCATTATTAATAATATATACTTATATAAAAAAGGTTCTCCTCCAGAAAAAGTAATAGTTTTAACCCCTAAATTTTTGAGACTATTTAATACTTCATAATTTTCATCTAAAGATAAATCATGTTCAAATAACTCTCTAAAACAATACTTACATCTATAATTACACTTTCTCGTTAAATTCCAACATACTTTATTAACATTCATGAAAATCCCCCTCTTCACTTAGTTATATATAATATAACTAGAAGTTATAATTTGCAAGTAAAACATAACAAATTAGTATATCTATAACTTAAACCATAATTAGATACTTATAAAATATAGGAAAATAATAAATAATTGTTTGCTTTTTATATTTATCTTTGATAAAATCATATATGTATTTTGGGAAGGAGAGAAAACCCGTATGGCTAATATTAAAAGTGCTAAAAAATCAATTAAGACTGATGCTGCTAGAGCAATAAGTAATACTTCAACTTCTTCTAAAATTAAAACTGACATGAAAAAAGTAGAAGCTGCTGTTCAATCAGGTGATAAAGATAAAGCAGAAGAAGTATTAAAAGCATTTATAAGTGATATTGATTCAGCATGTGCTAAAGGCGTTGTTAAAAAGAATACAGCTGCACGTGAAAAGTCAAGATTAAATAAAAAAGTAAAAGAGATGGCATAATAAACCATTTCTTTTTTTGTTTATGTTATAATTTTACTAGGTGAAATAATGAAAAGAATATTAACTATTATCTTATGTGTATTAATGTTAGGTTTTACTTTTTATAAATCAGATGATATAAGTAATTATTTTGCTAATTATTTAGATAATACACATAAAATAACTAATATAGAAAAAAATAAATATAGTAAAAATACTAATTATAATTATGTACAAATATCTAATGATTTTATACCATATAATTATCAAGAATTATTAAATATCTTTTATACTATCTTAGATTATGGTTATGATACATTTACTTTCTATTGTCCATCTGAATATACTGATTGTCTTAATGATGTACAAAATATAAGTGATCCAAGTAATGTAGAAATACTTACTACTCTAGGTAATTTTGTATCACCATATAATAATTTTAGTTCTATTAAAGTAAAATATGATACTGCTGGTGAAGTAACTGTTGATGTAAATAAATTATATAGTGATGAAGATATAACTAATATTAATAATAAAATAGATAGTATATGGAAAGAAATAGTTACAAGTGATATGAGTAATGAAGATATCATATATGCATTTCATGATTATATAATTAATCATGCTAAATATGATGAAACATTTGATGCTAATAGTAAAACTAATATATATGAATCTAATAAAGCAAATGGACCTTTATTTGAAGGATATGCAATATGTTCTGGTTATACTGATACGATGGCTTTAATACTTGATAGACTAGGTATTAAAAACTATAAAGTAGCAACTAAAACTCATGTCTGGAATGCTGTTTATTTAAATAATGAATGGTTAAATATCGACTTAACTTGGGATGACCCAGTATCTAGTGATGGAAAAGATCACCTAGAACATAAATTTTATTTAATAGATACAAATACACTTGAAGGATTTCAAATAGATAATCATAACTTTGATAAATCAATATATACTGAATTAATTAATAACTAAGCATATTAAACTCTGATACATAATATTCATCTATACTAGAATCACTATAATATAACTTAACTATATTATCCCCATAAGTAACCTTAATTAGGTTACTTTTATTATATTCTTTATATATACTATTACTATTATCTAAATATCTATAAACATATCCGGAACTTGTAATAACCATATGTTCATCACCAGATATAAAGTCCCCTAAATAAAACCCATTAACACTTGAATCACTAAAACTACCATCTAAATTAACAAATAAACTATTATCATATAAATCTAAATCTAAATAATAATCTCTTTCATCATAAAAATTATTATTACTATTTATATCTATAATACTATGATTACTATCTTCATATACAAATATAATATTATTATTAAAATAATTATTCTTATAATTACTATAATATTTACCTATAT
>OMVK01000052.1 GCA_900314465.1 uncultured bacterium
TTATTATTATAGATATTATTAGTATATATATGATATATAGTAATAATTTAGTTATATTTAATAATTATAATTATAATGGTATTATTACAGCACATAGAGGTGCATCTAAGTATAGACCTGAAAATTCAATGGAAGCATTTATTTATGCTCATGAACTTCAAACTGATGCAATTGAACTTGATATACAAGAAACAAAAGATCAAGTTATATATGTTATGCATGATAATAGTTTATTAAGAACAGCTAATATTAATTCATATAGTTATGAAGTAAAATGGAATGATATTAAAGATGCTAATATTTGTTATAATATGTGTGATACTTATAATTATGTACATATACCTACATTAGATGAAGTAATAAGTTATGCAAAAGATAATAATATAAATTTAAATATTGAATTAAAACCTACAGGTAAAGAAATAAATTTTGTTAAAAATACTATAGATATTATTAATAAATATAATTATAAAGATAATATTGTACTTACTAGTCAAACATATGATATTTTAAAAGAAATAAAAGATTATGATAATAGTATTAAAACAGTATATGTTACTAGTAAATTAGATAAAGATATTAGTTATTATATATATGCTGATGATTTTAGTTTAAAATATAGTATTATTAATGATAATATTGTTAATTATGTACATAATAAAGGTAATAAAGTATATGCGTGGACTATAGATGATCCATTTATTATTAAAAACATGATTAAATTAAATGTAGATAATATTATTACTAATGATATTATTAATACTAAAAAATATATTAGTTATATTAATGGTAATATATTTATTAAATTATATGAATATATAATTAGTTAGGAGTAATATGAATATTTATAACATATTAATATTAATTATTGGTTTATTAATAGGTTTATTTGGTTTTAAATTAAAAGAAAAGTTTATTTCTTTAATTATGTGTTTATTATGTGTTTCTTTAGCATATAATATATCTACTACTTATTTTAGTTTTGATAGTAATACAATACTTGTTATATGTATATTATTTGGTTTAATTGGTTTAATATTTTCAAGAAGAATAGAAAGATTTATCTTAGTATTAGTATCATCTATTGGTGGTTATATGTTATTTATGAATATGTTTAGTAGTATGATACCTATGTTATGGTTATCTATTTCTCTTGGCATGTTATGTGGTTTATTATGTGCATTACTTGTACTTAAACTTGAACGTATTGCATTCATACTTTTAACTTCTTTTTATGGTGCAACACTTGTATATACTCCATTAAGTATTTTAATAACTTTACCTAATATATCTAGTAATTTATTAATATTAATAATAGGAATTATTTTTTCATTAATACAATTTGCTACTACTAAGAATTAATTTGTGTTATAATCAATATATAAATTCTCGAATGGCCAAGTGGTAAGGCGAGAGACTCTGGATCTCTTATTCCGTAGGTTCGAATCCTGCTTCGAGAACCATATTGATATTTAGTCCATTTATATGGACTTTTATTTTAGGAGTAATTATGTTTGATAGATTAATAAAATTAATTGGGGAAGATAAATTAAAAGAAATAGATAGTAAAAGAATCTTACTTATCGGAGTAGGTGGAGTAGGTTCTAGTGCACTTGAAGCTTTAGTTAGAAATGGCTTTAATCATATTACAGTAGTAGATTATGATACTGTAGATATTACTAATTTAAATAGACAATTAATAACTAATTCAAGTAATATAGGTAATTTAAAAGTAAATGAAGCATATACAAGAGCTAAATTAATAAGACCAGATATTAATATAAGTACTCAAAATATAAAAATAACTAGTGATAACTTACTTACTTTGATAGATTCAGGTTATGATTATATAATTGATGCTTGTGATGATATTAATGTTAAATATGAGCTTATTTATTACTCAATGAAAATGGACTATAAGTTAATTGAGTCTATGGGTACTGCTAAAAAGATAGATCCAAGTAAATTAAGTATAACAACACTAGATAAAACATATAATGACCCACTTGCAAGAAAATTAAGATATATGGTTAGAAAGAATCATATTAATACTAAAGTAAAAGTGGTATCTAGTAGTGAAATACCAAAGAAAATAAATGATAAAGGAACATGTTCACTTGTACCTAATTATGCAGGTATATTACTAGTATCTTATATATTAAATGATATATTAAATAAATAAAAAAATTCAGTTTATACTGAATTATTTTTATTTTAAAGCATCTATTAAAGTATTAATATCATTATTATTAATAATAATATCATATATAGAATCTATTATTTTATAATGTAAGTTTTTACTATCTAATAGCCTTTTATAATCTAATAATAAATGCAATCCTTCGATAGTATTATTCTTTTTAAATTCTTCTACTTCATTAGACTCACTACCTATTAGATAGCCTAGTTTATAATTTCTTGAAGTAATTGTAGAAGTTGTTACTTCTAAGTCACCTAGACCTGCAAAATCTATTAAGTTATATTTATTACCACCTAAATCCTCAAGTAAATGAGATATTTCTTTACTTATTTCAGTAAAATAGAAGCATTTAGCTGATGGACTTTGATAATGTGATGCAAATAAACCAGCACCAAGAGCATATATAGCTTTGATAGAACCTAAGATAGATGTACTTATTAAATCATTTGTACAATTTATTTTAATATTAGTATTTTTATATAAATTAATTATATTTTTACATAGATTAATATTCTTACTTGCAAGAGTTATACCGATAAGTTCATTTGTAACAATATCTTGAGCAATTGAGCCACCTGAGATAACTCCAAGATTATTAGTATTATATATATCTTTAAAGTCTTCAAATAAAAATTTACTTGTATCATGATCTAAGCCTTTAGTACCTATGATTATATTCATGTTATCTTTCAAATATGGTTTTATATTATTAACTACTGAAACAAAATATAGTGATGATACCATAATAAATATATTATTTGTATCTTTGATAGCTTCTTCATAGGATGTTGTAAATTTTATAGTATCAGGTATTTTTATATTGTTAAGTAGGGGATAAGCATTTTTATTTTCATTTATAAATGCAAGTGATTTATCTGATTCAGTCCACATAGTTATTTCATTTTCTTTATTTTGTGATAGGGCATATGCCATACTTAATGCATATACACCTGTTCCGATTATTGTTATTTTATTCATTTCTTCATCTCCATATTTATTTTATTTAAATTATTTTCATAACTATTATTACATGGTACATAATATTTTTTGTTTTTTATATTAGTTGGTAAGTATTGTTGTTTTACATAGTGCTTTGGGTAATCATGTGGGTACTTATAGTCTTTGGAGTTTGTATGTAACCATGGTGGAACTTCACCAGTTGACCCTGATGCAATGTCTGACATAACGCTTTCGATTGCCATAGCCGCCGAATTTGATTTAGGTGATAGTGCAAGTTCACATACAACTTCTGCAAGGGGAATTTGTGCTTCAGGTAAACCAAGACGTTCAGCTGCTGAAATTGCAGCCATGACTTTTGGGCCAACAGATGGGTTTGCAAGACCAATATCTTCATAAGCAATTACAGATAATCTTCTTGTTACGATATCCATATCTCCGATAGTTAAAAGCCTTCCCAAGTAATAAAGGGATGCATCAACATCAGACCCTCTGATACTTTTTTGAAATGCACTAATTAAGTTATAGTGTCCATCTTCATCTTGATCACCCATCATCATGGGTTTAGCATTTATTTTCTTGATAACATCTAATGTTATTTCATGATTACTAACTGAATAATAAGACATTTCTAATAGACTAAGTGCACTTCTGTAATCACCTGATGAAAGAGATGCAATCATATGTATAGCATCATCATCTATTTTTATCCCAGGTAAACTATTACAAGCTCTTTTTAATCCTTTGATAATATCTTTAATTGTTAAATCATGAAGCTCAAAAATTTGAACACGCGATCTAATAGCCGGATTAACTTTAAAATATGGATTAGCAGTAGTTAAACCAATTAATATTATTAAGCCTGATTCTAGATATGGTAATAATAAATCTTGTTTATCTTTATTCATACGATGTATTTCATCTATTATTAAGACCATTTCTCCATACATTTTAGCTTCTTCGATAACTACTTCAAAGTCTTCTTTTTTAGATACTACAGCATTTAGAAAACGATATCTTACACCAAGTTCATTAACTAAAGCATAAGCAATAGATGTTTTACCTATACCTGGATTACCATATAAAATCATTGAAAATAATTTCTTATTTTTAACTAAATTAGTAAGTATACCATCAGTTCCTACTAAATATTCTTGTCCAATAACATCACTTAGTTTAGTAGGTCTTAATTTATCAGCAAGTAATTCCATATGTACCACCTTGTTAATTATAACATATTAATTTTAGTTATTCTTTAATTTGACAAAAATAAGTATTGTGATTTATACTTTATTTAGTATTTAAGATAAAGGTGGTTATTTATGGATATAGAAATGCCTGCATTAAAAAATGATTATAAAACAATTAGTAATCATAGATATGAAGAAGCAAAAGAATTATATGATGAGTATAATAATAAAGCTAATGGTGATATAGATACATTTAGTAAATTAATTGATTCTAGTAATGATAGAATAAAACCATTTATTAAGAATATACTTTATAATGATAATCCTAGTTTATTTTTTGATATGTATGGTGAGGATTTAGGTGATAAATCATTAAAATCTTTAAGAAATAATATTACTAAGAGATTAATAAGTGAAAATAGTAATATAAATGAAGAAGATTTAGAAAGTAATAGAACTAGATAATTATATTAATTATCTTTTTTTATATTGGATTATTATATGAATTATAATTATATAGATGAATTTTTAGATTATATTATCTTAGATAGAAATTATTCTAATAATACTTATTTATCTTATAAAAATGATTTAGATAAGTTTATTAAGTATTATAAGAATAAAGATATATTAAGTATTACTAGTAAAGAATTAGAAGATTATATTAATACTTTATGTGAGTTATCTCCTAGTAGTATATCTCATAATATAAGTGCGATTAAGTCTTTTTATACTTATTATTTAAAAGTGGGTAAGATTAGTTATAATCCTAGTGATGTATTAAAAGAACCTAAATTAGGCACTCATTTACCTAATTATTTAACAGAAAATGAAGTTAATAAGTTACTTGATATTAAGATAAATAGTCCATTTGATGCACGTAATAAAGCTATCTTAGAGCTTATGTATGCTACTGGTCTTAGAATATCTGAAACAGTTAATTTAGAGTTTAATAATATAGATTTAGATGAATGTATTGTAAGAGTTATGGGTAAGGGTTCTAAAGAAAGAATTGTACCTATTAATGATTATGCGATAGATGCATTAACTAATTATATTAAGAATTATAGACCATTACTTGTTAAAAAAGATATTAATAATTATATATTTTTAAATAATCATGGAAAAAAGATGACAAGACAAGCTGTATTTAAAATTATTAAAAGTGAATGTTTAAAAAAGAATATTAAAAAAGATATTAGTCCACATACTTTAAGACATACATTTGCAACACACTTACTTAATCATGGTGCAGATTTACGTGCTATTCAAGAATTACTTGGGCACTCATCAATATCTACAACACAAATATATACACATGTAACTAATGACAAATTAAAAAAAGATTATGAAGAATATTTTCCTAGAAAATAAATATATGATATTATTTTAATAGTAGAGGATAGTATGAAAAATGAAAGTAAATTAATTATATTATTATTAATATTAAGTGTTATTATTAGTGCGATATTAACTATTAATAATAAGAGTTATTCGATTACATGTGATTATGTAGATGTTGATTTAGTTACTAATAGTAATAATACTCATAACTTAATATATTATTGTATAAGTGGTAGTAATAAATATCAAATAAGTAATGATGATGCGATTAATTATTATGATAAATATCATTATATGACTGGTTTTGGTTATTATTTTCATGATGGTGTTGAAATAGATAAAGATACTTATGAGTATGGAAGAGCTTTAGAAGAAAGAGATAGAGTTGCAGCATCTTATGGAGATGCAGGTATTAGAGTACACTCTACTCAAGAATTTGAAAGTAAGATAGATGATATCTTTAATAATTTATCTATCGGAGATTTTTATTTTGTATTTTCTAATAAAGAAAATGTTAATGTTAAAGAAGTTATTACTTATTTAAAAAATAAATATGGGGTTAATGATGTTAATAAAAATTATTATAAATATAGTCTAAAGGGTGATTTTGAACCTATTAGAGAAGTTTATAGTGATGCAACTATTCAAAGTATTCAAAATAATGAATTATTTGAATTTAATACTGAAGCTATATTTAGAATAAATAAGAGTGAAAAAGAAAAAGCTGATAATTTAGTTAATCAAATACTTCCATATTTAACTGGTGATGGTAGTGATTATCAAAAGATATTAGGTACATATAATTATATTAGAACTTATTTTACTTATTTAACTGATAATGGTTTTGTTAATAATTTACTTGCTTCTAATACATCTTTATATGATGCTGTTGTTGAAAGAAAAAGTGTATGTATAGGTTATTCGATTACTTTTTCATATATAATGGATAAATTTGGAATAGATTCTTATATCGTAGATGTTATAGATTATGCTGATCCATCTACTGGTTCTTATTCATCACAACACTCTTATAATTTAGTTAAATTAGATAATAAGTATTATGTTGTAGATACTACTGGTGGAGTATTTCTAAAAGCTGTTTATGGGTTATCTGATAATAATTTAAGTAATTTAAGTACAACTGATTATCAAGGTGGTAATAGTTTTAATTTAGATATTAATAGTATTAATAATATATATAATAATTATAATGGTAGTGTTACATATGATGAAATAACACTTCCAAGTACTACCACAACAAGTAGGGTAGATATAACAGGTACTTTAATAGATAATAATACAACTAAGAAGAGTAGTAGTAATACAAATACTGATAATAATACTAATAGTAATAATACAAGCAATAGAGCAGAAGAGAGTGGTGATACTACATCTACTACATCTTCATATAAGACTGTATATATAACTAATGAAAAAGGGGAGAAAGTAGTAGATGAAAATAATAATTATGTAACTATTACAGATAATACTAATGATACTTCTAATACTACTGATAATAATATAGATAATAAATCTAATAATAAAACCTACTCTAATATATTTGTTAATATAATACTTATATGTAGTGCTATTATCTTATTAGTTATATTAATTAAAATAAAATTATCTAAGAAAAAAATTAAATAAGTCCCCTACTTTATAATTTATTTATATAAGTAGGGTATATTATTTATATATAAATATATTATCTATTATATATTATGCATTTATATAATTATTAATTAATATATTAATAATACATGAATAAAGCATTAAATTAGACA
>OMVK01000024.1 GCA_900314465.1 uncultured bacterium
TCTAATACAATTGAAAATTTGCTTTATAAACTGGAATTTACTTTTTCAATTAACGAGTTAATAATTTTGTTTTCAATAACAAGAAGTGCTATTAATAGTTTTTCTTCAGTAATTTCTAAGTCTTCTTGCTTTACACTTTTATTATTAAGATTATCAGTGATTTCTTTTGCTGCTTTAAATAAGTCATCAGTAGATAAATATTTTACCATATTAAGTAAATCTTTCATTTTGTTATCTTTGATTAAGGCATTTAGATATTTTATTTTTGGCTTTTAAATAATTATTTCTTAAGCTTGTAAGATTTATTGTTCATAAATTATTTTTCTTTCTAAGATAAAAGAACTAGATATTATTATCTTCTAGTTCTTTTGCATTATTAAAATAATATTTAGTAAAATAATCACGCATTTCATCAGTAATAGGGGAACCAGATGCTTTTTTGTGACCTCCACCAGAGTGAGTTTGTGCAAATACTGAAACGTCTTGATCATCTCTTGATGTACGATAAGATATACCTGAGCTTACATCTATGATAATTATAAAATCAAGTTCCGGATATTTATTAGATAAATAATTACCAAGTTCTGATTTATGTCTTTCAGCATAGACAATACCAACTTTATGAGTATCTATTTCATATTTCTTCATTTGTTTATCTTTTACTTCGAGATATCTTTCTTTTTCGTCTTCTTTTATTTTTATTAATCTATTTTCAAAACTACTAAATTTAAAAACATCACTATTTCTTTTTAATCTAGAAGTCATTAATTTAATAAATTTATCTTTACCATAAGCTGATCTTAGACTATCTAAGTATTTAGCTGTATCATCAGTAAAATTATAAGTATCAAGTTCTCTTACTAATCTTACATATTCACTAATAGATTTAGTATTTAAATTCTTATAAATATCTTTTAAATATAAATAAAACAATTCTGTTCCACAGGTTTGAATACCATTGATATCTATTTTTACTGTTGCAAACTTGTATTCATTTACAAATAAACCAGATTCATGATGATCAAATAATTTTATATTATCTAATTTATCTATTAGTGATATGGCGTGTTTAGTTAAAGTTAAATCACATATATAAATGTGTTCATATTTTTCATAAGATTCATCTTTAAATATCGTATCAAATGTTTCATCGATATCTTTGATATCTATATTATATGCATCATATTTTCTACCTGTTAAATTCATTAAGATATTAGGTGAGATACCATCTAAATCAACATGAGATATAAGTAAATCTTTTTTCATTATTCATACACTTCATTTCTAATATTATCTAGGAAATCATTCATCATAGTTTTATAATCAATATTATTTTTAACGTCATCTAGTGATAAGTTAGTCATACTTTTAATACTTATTTTTTGTGCACCAAGTGATAATAAAGTATTTACATTATCTGAATCAGCGTCTGTATCTAGTACAAATACATAAGTATTATTTTTATTTTTAATTAAATTTTTTGCTTTAGTTAAATCGCTGTTTAGAAATTCACTATTATTTTCGACAGATATAATATTAAAACCATATTTAGATAAGAATTTAAATACATCATTACTTACGATTAAATCTTTATCTTTAGCATTTTCTGCGATCTTTTTAAAATTAGCATCATAAGTAGATATAGTTAATTTTAAATCTTCATAGTTTTCTTCAATTTCATCTTTTATTGGTGTAGATGTTGTATAATTTAATAGTCCTTTTTCAATATTTTGAGCAAACATTAAATAGTTTGATGGGCTTAACCATAATTCTTCAGTGTCATGATCTATTGTTAGTCCTTGAGATACATCTATTAATTTTAAATTAGCATTTCTATTTAATAAGTTAATTGCTAGTTCTTTTTCTTTAACTACTAAACCATTATAAATAAAATATGCTGATTTAGAATAATTATCTAATTGTTTATCTGTAAGTTCATAGGTAGTAACATCAACACCATTAGGATAAAGTGATGTAACAGTCATATTATTATCATCTAATTCATTTACTAAGTAAGTTATTGGATATGTAGTAGTAATAATTGTATTTGATTCAACTTTAGCATCGTTTGAACAACCACTTATTATAAATATAATTGATATTAATATTAATGAATATAATATTTTTTTCATGTAAAATCAGTCCTTTTTAATTCATTAACACTATATCAAAAACTCAATCTTTTGTAAATTATATCTAGATAATAGGTACTTTATTCTGTATAATTATAAATGGTGACTAAAATGGACTTTTTAGATAAGTTTGGTATTAAAATTAAAAATCAAGATTTGTTATTAACTGCATTAACTCATTCATCTTATGCTAATGAAAATAATACAGAATCTTATGAGAGACTCGAGTTTTTAGGAGATGCTGTACTTGAACTTGCAACATCGGAGTATTTTTATCTACATTATCATGAAAATGAAGGTACTATGAGTAAAGTTAGAGCATCTTATGTATGTGAAAGTGCTTTATATGAATATGCTAATAAGATTGGTATTGAAGATTATATTAGATATGGTAATGGACAAGAAAAGAATATTCGTTCGATTGTAGCTGATTGCTTTGAATCAGTTCTTGCAGTTATTTTTCTTGAACATGGGTATTCAGTTGCTAAAAAGTATGTTTTAAGTATTATTGTTCCATATATTGAAAATGGTACTAAGTTTATAAGTGATAATAAATCTTATTTACAAGAAGTATTACAAGCTAAACAAAAGAGTCTTGAATATCATGTTGTAAATGAATATGGTCCTGAAAATAATAAGACATTTGAAGTAGATGTTTATGTAGATAATATTAAATATGGTCATGGTATAGGACACTCAAAAAAAGAAGCAGAACAAATGGCAGCTAAAGATGCTATTGATAAAATGGCTTAGGAGGGATTACTTTGAAATTAGTTAGTATTAAAGCCCATGGTTTTAAATCGTTTGCGGATACGATTGATTTAGAGTTATCTGATGGGATTACTGGTATTGTTGGTCCTAATGGGTCAGGTAAATCAAATGTTGTTGATGCTGTACGTTGGGTGTTAGGTGAAACATCACTTAAAGAAATAAGATCGGGAGATAATATAAGTGATGTTATTTTTGTTGGTTCATCATCAAGAAGTGCACAAAGTCATGCTTGGGTTACTTTAACTTTTGATAATAAAGATAGATATTTAAATTCACCATTTGATGAAATTGAAGTAAAAAGAGAAGTATATAAAACAGGTGAAAACGAATATTATATAAATAATAGTAAAGTAAGAAAAAAAGATATTACGGATTTATTTATAGATACTAGTTTTAATCCTGATTCTTTTTCGATAATATCTCAAGGTAAAATAACTGATATATTAAAAGGTAAACCAAGTGATCGAAGAAGTATTATCGAAGAAGCAGCAGGTGTCTTAAAATATAAAAAACGTAAAGAAGAAACTATGAAAAAACTTGATAGTACTCATGATAACTTAGAAAAAATAAGTTTAGTTATTAATGAACTTGAAGGTAATTTAGTACCATTAAAAGAACAAAGTGATATTGCATCTAAATATTTAGATTATAAAAATGAACTTGAAAGTATTGAAATAGGTTTAATAGCAACTGATATTAAAAATTTAAATGATGAATATCAAGATGAAAATAATAGATTAAAAGTAGTAAGTGATGAACTTACTAAAATGACTAATAGTAATTCTAGTGATATATCTAAGATAGAAAAATTAAAAAATGATAGTCTTAAAATAGATGAGAGTATTAGTAAATTTTCTAGTAAGATAATGGAATTAAATAGTAAATTAAATGAATTAAATGCATCAAGGAAACTATTACAAGAAAGAGAAAAATATGAAGTAGATAATCAAAAACTACAAAATAATATTATATCTTTAAAAGATAATGAAATAGATATTAAGAAACAAATTAATGAAGTCAAGAATACTATTAAGAATGTTCAAAATATATTAAATAGTAATAAAGATAATTTAGACAAATTAGATAATGAATATCGTAATGAAATAGTTAGAAAGAATACTTTAGTAGATGAACTTAATAGTAAAACAAAAGAAGAATTATTAAATACTAATAAGATAGAGATATTAAATAATGAAATAGAATCAATGTCTAAGATGCCATATGCCGTTAGAAGTGTACTTAATAATCCTAAACTCACTGGTATACATGATGCTTTGATTAATTTAATTGATGTAGATGATAAATATTCAAAAAGTGTTAGTATATCTTTAGGTGGTAATCAAAATGTTATCATAGTTGATAATCAAATTGCGGGTAAGAAAGCAATTGAGTATTTAAAAGATAATAATTTAGGTAGAGCTACTTTTTATCCATTAAATATTATAAAGGGTAGAGAAATGTCAGAAAGTGTTATTAAAGATGCTAAGAGTATACCTGGTTATATTGGTGTATTAAGTGATTTAATAAGTTATAATCCTGTTTATAAGAATATTATTACTAAAGAACTTGGTACTACATTAGTTGTCGATAATATTGATACAATGAATAAATTAGGTAAAAAACTAGAATATAAATATCGTGTAGTAACTTTAGATGGTGATATTTTATATACTGGTGGTGCCATGAGTGGTGGTAAAGCTAAGAGTGATAATAGTATTATTAATTCTAAGATAGAACTTGCTAATTTAGAAAAGAAAAATATTAGTATAAAAAAAGAATGTGATGCTTTAAATAAAGATATTAGTGAAAGAGAAAAGAATATTCAAATACTTGAAGATAAATTATTTAAATTTAAAAGTAAGAATACTGAAGATCAAGAAGTATTA
The DNA here is from genome assembly GCA_900314465.1 of uncultured bacterium. GTDB lineage: Bacteria > Bacillota_I > Bacilli_A > RF39 > UBA660 > UBA6985. The sequence goes on from OMVK01000024.1 coordinate 4,790, forward strand.
AATAGTAATATGAGAGAACTTAATAGTTTAAATGATAAATTAGCTAATATCGAAGAAGAAATTAAGGGTACTAATAATTTACTTAATAATGATACTAGCAAGGAACTCGATAAAGTATTAAATGAATATTTAAATACTTCTAATGAATATAATGAATATCAAAATAAATTAAGTGAGTATAAGAATAAAAAGAATGATTTACAAGCTGAGGTTGAAGAATTAGAACTAGAAAATAGAAAAGCTAATTCTGAATATAATAAGAAACTTAATGAAAATAAAGAACTTGAAATATCTATAGGTAAATTAGATGTTAAATTAGATAATTTATTAAATAAATTAAGTGAAGAATATAATATTACTTATGAAAAAGCTATCAGAGATAATTCACTAGACATGGATATTGATACTGCTAGAAATAAAGTTAATAAGCTTAAGAAAGATATTAAAGATTTAGGTGAAGTTAATGTAGGTAGTATTGATGAATATAAACGCTTTAATGAAAGATATACTTATCTTACTGGACAAAAGAGTGACTTAGAAAATGCTATTAATGATTTGCTTGAAGTTATTAATGATTTAGATGAAACAATGAAAGAAAGATTTTCTGAAACTTTTGAAAAAGTTAATAATGAATTTGAAAATGTCTTTCGTAGTTTATTTAAAGGCGGTCATGCTAAACTTATTTTAACAGATCCAAGTAATATACTTGAAACAGGTATTGATATTACAGCTTGTCCACCAGGTAAAAGTCTTAAAAATATAAATTCTTTATCAGGTGGGGAAAATACACTTACAGCTATTGCTTTATTATTTAGTATATTGAATGTAAAAACAGTACCATTTGTAATATTAGATGAGGTAGAAGCAGCATTAGATGAAAATAATGTCGATACTTTTGGTACATATTTACAGAAATATAAGGGTAATACGCAATTTGTTATTATTACTCATAAAAAGAAAACCATGGAATATGCTAATACATTATATGGTATAACAATGCAAGAAAGTGGTGTATCGAAAATTGTCAGTGTTAAATTAGAAAATATCTAATTTGATATATACAAAAAAGTTTAATAATGTTAAAATATTTATGAAAATTCATATGTTTAGATAATATGAATAAAGACAAAAGGCGGTAAATAATATGAATGAAAAAGAGCTTGAGATGCTAAGAAAATTAATTAAAGATCAGAATTATAGCAATTCAAAACGTGCTGAGATGGATTTAGCTGCACTTGATAATATTATTAAATATGACGCAGATGAAAAAAATAGTGAGTTACTTGATTTATCTAGAGATTTACTTAGTTTTTATAATGATGATAGTATATCTTTAAAGTCTAAAATTCTAAGTGATTGCGGTTTAAGTCAAGATGCTACTAAAAAGGATGTAGAAAAATATTTTAGGAATGTAATTGATTCAATAGATGTAGCTAAAAGTAATTGCCTTTTAAAAAATAAGTATTCTAGATTAGAAAATATGAAAGCAGAAGTTAATTCTGAAAAAGAATTCTTATTAAATAATTTTGATAAAAATACTAGTTCTAAAGAAGATAAAATGAAATATGCTCGTATGTGCTTTGCTAGATATTATGAGTTAATTCGTGAAAATATGGCTGATTTAGGCTATCTTGTATCTTTTGCTAAAGATGAAATTGCTAAGAGTGATAAAAAAAGTGATAGTGAAGATATTCAATTATATAAGAAATTCGTTGATATGTATGAAGAAAAATTGGATATTTTAAATGACAATTTAACTGGTAGACTTAATGAGAAACCATTAGTTGGTGATATAAAATGCAAATGTGAATTAGAAGTTGTTAATAATAAAATTTGTTTATATTTCAGTATATTTGATGAAAAAACATTAAATAATTATATTAGTTATGCCATAAAAAATGGAGAAAAAAAGACTGTACCAGGTTTTATTATTGATTTAAATGATAAAGCTGGGGATAAAATCAGTAGAGTATTTGATAATTTATGTACTGTATATTCTAAGTTAAAAAAATGTAATAAAGAAGTACTTGCAAATGGAAATATTGAGCTTTCTTTCGGTGATGCTAAGGAAGTAGTTAGTACAAATGATTTTGGTAAATCTGTATTAGAAATGGTTAATCCAAAAAAAGATAAAGAACAAGATAAACAAGAAGAAAAAAATGATGACAAAACAGATGATAAAGTAGATGGTCAAACTCGTGTTGTTAGTAAGAAAGTAACTGAGGAAAAAAGCAAAGAACCAGTACAGGATAGAGAAGAAAAAAAAGATGGATTAGATCTTGATGAAATTAGTAAGAATGTTATAAAAGAAACAGAGAATGTTGTTTCTGCAAGTGAACTTGAAAAAGCAAATGCTGATAAAAAAGAAAAAGAACCTGTAAATAAAGAAGTAAGAAAAAATAATAGTCTTAGAAGAGACAATAATACTGAAAAAGTTGTTGCAGCACGTAAGACTTCTGAAGAAAATTTAAATAATGGTAAGAAAAAAGGAATTATTGCTTTCTTTGGCAATAGAATTAAAAGAAGAGCTGTTATTAGAAAAATAAAAAAAGCCATAGATGATGCATTTGTTGAAAATGTTAAACTTGTTAATGGTAAAGATTCAGGAATGTTTATTAGAAAAAAAGATGGCAGTTTACTTAATAATGATGAAAAGAATGCTATTAATAATTATTTAGATTACTATTTTAACTATGATAAAAATGTTAGACGTATTAGAGGCGGTGAAGGCCAACCTCCACTTGTAACAGTTGATCATATTACTAATGCTTTTATTGATGCTAAAGGAAATTTATTAGGTAAAAATGTAGTAAATGATAAAGAAAACGATAATAGAGTTAGTAGAGATGAACATGTTCGTCATGTTCCTAAACATCCAATTAATAAAGAAAACGATATGGAACCAAGAAGAGCTAATAGTGAAAATATAACTCGTGAAAGAGTAATTAATGCTATTTCGCATAAAGTTTATGATGATTATAGAAATTATTTTGATAAATCTAATGCTGAAATAATGAGAATGTATAGACAAGATAATCCTAATTCAAAAATAGATGATTATGGTTTATATAGAGCTGTTATTCTTGCAAAAAATGCATATAATAATTATTATAAAGAAGAATATGTTAAAGAACCTGCTTCTGAACATGTTAGGGTAAGATAGAAAGAGGTAAAAGTATGATAGAAATAGGTAATATTGTAACACTTGAAAATGGAGATGAATATTTACTACTTGAAGAACTAACTAAGAATGGTAATCGTTATGTTTATTCTGTTAAGGTTCTTCCTGATGAAACTCCTACTAATGAGTATATAATTTTTCAAGCTATTAAATCTGATGATGGAGAATATTTAAAGAATATAGATACTAAAGAAGAATATGATGCTTTAATCGAAGAATTTAAGAATGTTATCTCTGATAAAATATTATCAGGAGATTATGATCAATTATTAAATACTGATGAAGATTAATTTCTTCTTTTTTTTTGAATATTTTTAATAAATTAGCAATATCTATTGACAAGTGCTAATTCTTGTACTAATATCATATTAGCACTGAAGAAAAAGAGTGCCAGGATGTGATCATATGGGAGAAAGACAAGAAGAAATACTTAAAGAAATTGTTGAAAATTATATTAAGAATTTTAAACCTGTAAGTAGTAAATCACTAGTAGATAAACTTAATTGTTCAAGTGCGACGATTAGAAATGATATGGCCGATCTTGAAGATTTAGGTTATATTGAAAAAGAACATACATCTTCTGGTAGAATTCCATCAGAAAAAGGTTATAAGTATTATGTTAATCACTTAATGCAACCTAAAAAGATGACTGGTGAAGATATGCTTAGACTTCAAACTGTATTAAATAATAATTCTCTAGTATTATCAGATGCAGTAACTAAGTGTATGGAAATTATTAGTGATATAACACATTATACTAGTGTTGTTATTGATTCTAATAGTAATGCTAATCTTAAAAAGATAAGTATTGTACCAGTTGCACATAATGATGATGGAACTAATGATGTCGTAGCTATTCTTGTTACCTCTCAAGGTGATGTTGAAAACAAACAATTCAAAGTAGAAAAGAATATTGATATAAATGAATTGGTAAAGACATCAGAAATAATTAATAAAGCTTTAGTTAATACACCTCTTGATAGAGTTAATGAAAGACTTGAACTTGAAGTTAAACCATTGATAAGAAAAGCTGTTACTAGGTATGATGAAGTGTGCAATTTCTTTGCTTCGGCATTTAAAGATTTTGCTATGGATAATACTGATGTAGTATTCTCGGGTAAGACTAATTTACTTGATTATAAAGAATATGATAATACAGATAAAATGAAAGAAATGGTTGCTAAATTAAACAATGAAGAGTTAGTTCAACATATTGAAACTGATGATGATAATATCAGAGTTTATGTTGGTAATGAATCAGAGTTTGATTCTGATGTTACAATTATTAAGACACATTATAAAGCAGGTAATTCTGAAGGAACACTTGCAATAATTGGTCCTAAGAGAATGGAATATGATAAAGTAGTAACTTTATTAAATTATGTCAAAGAATATTTAGATAAATAGGAAGTGAATACATGAACAACACTGATAATAAAGATAATAAAGTTAAAGAAAATTTAACTGATAATAAAAATACTAATAGTAATAAAAGTCAAAATAACGCAAATAATAATAAAAATTCACATGTAGATAATCAAGAAGAAAAAAATAATAAAAGTATCTTTCATGAACGTCATCATGAAGATAAGAAAGTTAAACTTCTTGAGGATAAAAATAAATTACTTGAAGAGTCTTTAAATCAAGAGAGGGCTAAGAGTATGCGTATTCAAGCAGAAATGGCTAATATTAAGAGACATAAAGATGAAGAAATAAGTAATTTAATTAAATATGAAGGTGAAGATATGATAAAATCTTTACTTCCAATTATTGATAATTTTGAAAGAGCTCTTTCTTTAGAAAATGAGCAAAATAAAGAGTTTCTTGAGGGATTTAGAATGATTTATAATAAACTAATGGATATTATGAATAATAATGAAGTTAGTGTTATAGATGAAAAAAATGTTACGTTTGATCCAAATATCCATCAAGCTGTAGCAACTGAAGTAGTTGAAGGAACTGATGCTAATATAGTATTAGAAGTACTTCAAAAAGGATATAAATATAAAGATAAATTACTTAGACCTGCAATGGTTAAAGTATCAAAATAATATAAAGGAGAGATATTTATGAGTAAAATTATTGGTATAGATTTAGGTACAACTAATTCATGTGTTGCTGTTCTTGAAGGTGGAACTCCAACTGTTATAACTAATGCTGAGGGTGAAAGAACAACTCCATCAGTAGTAGCCTTCAAAGGTAATGATATTTTAGTAGGTGTACAAGCTAAAAGACAAGCTATAACTAATGCTGAGAATACTATTTCATCTATTAAGAGATTAATGGGTTCTGGTAAGAAAGTTAAAGCTAATGGTAAAGAATATACACCAGAAGAGATATCTGCAATGATCTTAAGTAAATTAAAGAAAGATGCTGAAAGTTATCTTGGTGAACCTGTTAGAAAAGCTGTTATTACAGTTCCTGCATATTTTAATGATGCTCAAAGACAAGCTACTAAGAATGCTGGTAAAATTGCCGGACTTGAGGTTGATAGAATCGTAAATGAACCAACTGCTGCAGCCCTTGCTTATGGTCTTGATAAACAAGATAAATCACAAACTATCTTAGTTTACGATTTAGGTGGTGGTACATTTGATGTATCAATACTTGAACTTGGTGATGGTGTATTTGAAGTTAAAGCTACATCTGGTAATAACCATTTAGGTGGTGATGACTTCGATAAACGTATTAGTGATTATCTAGTTGATAAGATTAAGAGTGAAACTGGTGCTGATATTTCTGATGATAAAGTATCAATGCAAAGAGTTAAAGATGAATCTGAAAAAGCTAAGAAAGCCTTATCTGCTGGTACTAGCACAACTATTTCACTTCCATTTATTGCACAAGTTGATGGTAAACCAGTTAACTTTGAAACTGAACTTACTAGAGCTAAATTTGAAGAATTAAATAAAGATTTATTTGATAGTACTCTAGATCAAGTACATAATGCTCTAAGAGATGCTAAACTTAGTGCTAGTGATATTGATCAAGTTGTATTAGTTGGTGGTTCTTCAAGAATTCCATATATTCAAAACTTAGTAAAGAATGAACTTGGTAAAGAACCAAATAAGAGTGTTAACCCTGATGAAGTTGTTGCAATGGGTGCAGCTATTCAAGGTGGTGTTTTAACTGGTGAAGTTGAAGACCTAGTATTACTTGATGTAACTCCACTTTCACTTGGTATTGAAACACTTGGTGGTGTAATGACTGTTTTAATTCCAAGAAATACAACTATTCCAACTAAGAAGAGTCAAATATTCTCAACTGCTGAAGATAATCAACCAGCTGTAGATGTTCATGTATTACAAGGTGAACGTAAGATGGCTGCTGATAACAAGACTTTAGGAAGATTCCAATTAACTGATATTCCACCAGCTAGACGTGGTGTTCCACAAATCGAGGTTACATTTGATATTGATGCCAATGGTATTGTTAATGTTTCTGCTAAAGATTTAGGGACTGGTAAATCACAAAAGATTACTATTACAAATAATACTAACTTAACTGATGAAGAAATCGAAAAGATGACTAAAGAAGCTGAAGTTAACAAAGAAGAAGATGAACTTCGTTTAAAGAGAGCTAATGCTAAGAATGATGCTGAACAAACTATCTTCCAAGCTGAAGGTGCATTACGTGACCTTGGTGATAAAGTTAAAGATTCAGAAAAGAAAGAAATCAATGAAAAGATTGATGACTTAAAGAAAGCTATCGATAAAGATAATGATATCGACTTAGATGATGTAGAAAAGAAGACTAAGGCTCTTCAAGATAAAGCTATGGAACTTGCTGGAAGAGTTTATGAAGAAGCTGCAAAGAATAATAAATCATCTGATAAAGATAATAAAGACAACAAAGATAATGATTCAGATGATGGTGCAGAAGAAGCTGAATTTGTTGATAAAAAGTAATCTATGAGTTCTAGGAAACTAGAACTTTTAGATTTATTTATATATATTATTAAGGGAGTAACATTATGGAAAAATACAAAAATAGAAGTGAAGTACCTGATAAATACAAATGGGATTTACATGATTTTTTTAAAGATGATAATGAATTTAATAAGATGCTTGATGATACTAAAATATTAATAAGTGATATTAAAAACTATGAAGGTAAATTAAAAGATAGTAATGAATTATATGATTTCTTAGATTTATATTTTAAATGTGAATCTAATATAGAAAGATTGTATGTATATGCATATTTAATTAATGATCAAGAATTAGGTAATAGTATATCTATTTCTAGAAAAGCTAAATCAGAAAGTTTAATAAGAGATTTTAGTGTTAATACATCATTCTTTTTACCTGAATTAATTAGTTTAAATAATGATGAATATAATAATTTATTTAATAATAAGAAACTAAACGATTATAAGAAATTATTAGATGACTTATATAAAGAAAAAGAACATACTTTATCTAAGAATGAAGAAGAAATTATAAGTAGACTAGAAAGTACTTTAAATCATTTTGATGATATGTCATCAACGATGTTAAATTCAGAACATGATTATGGTTGTGTAAATATAGATGGTAATAATGAAAAGATTACTAGTACTAATTATCGTTTATTCTTAAAAAATAGTAATAGAAGTGTAAGAAAGAGTGCTAGAGAATCTTATAATAAAGTGTTAGGTAGATATTTAGCTAGTTCAGCTATGTATTTAAATTCTTATGTACAAAATAATATCGAAGTATGTAAGTTGCATAAGTTTGATTCTCCATTTAATGCTAAATTATTTGAATTAAATATGCCCAAAAAAGCTTATGATAGTTTAATTAAAACTGTAGAAAATAATGTTATTTCTCTTAGTAATTATTTTAATTTATACAAAAAAGTATATAATTTAAAAGATTTATATCAATATGATATTAATTTAGAACTTGCTAATAATAATAAAAAATATTCAATTGAAGATGCACAAAGACTATGTTTAGATGCTATTAAACCTTTAGGTGATGATTATTATAAACACTTTAAGAAAGTATTTGATAATCATTATATAGATTATGCTCAATATGAAGGTAAGTGTTCAGGTGGTTATTCTTTTGCACCACTTGATCTAAATTCACGTATATTATTAAGTTATAATTATGATTTAGAATCAGTTAGTACAATAATACACGAAGGTGGACATAATGTACATCATCAATTTGTATCTGAAAATAATCCTGTTCAATATCGTGAAGTAAGTTCACTTGTATGTGAGGTTGCTTCATTAACCAATGAGTGTTTACTTTCAAGTTATCTTGCAGAAAATGGTAAGACTAAAGAAGAAAAACTTTCAGGTATTGCTAATATCTTAAATGTTATGGTTTCTAATTTATTTGGGGCAACACGCGAAGGACATATGGAAAGTGACTTTTATGATTATGCAATGAAAGGAAATGCTTTAACACAAGATTACATGAATGAACTTACTATTAAATCTTATGAAAAATATTATGGATCTTCAGTTAAACTTGATGAATATTCTGGTTATTCTTGGGCAAGAAGAAGTCATTATTATATGGATTTCTATTTATATAATTATGCTTTTTGTATAAGTGTTGCTTCATATGTTGCAAGTAATATTTTAAATGGTAATAAAGATATGAAAGATAAATATATTAAGTTCTTAAAAACTGGTTCTAATGTAGATCCAATTGATGCTTTTAAGATATTAGGTGCAGATATGGATGATGAAAATGTTTATTTAAGTGCTATTAAGTATTTTAATAGTATGATTGATAAATTTAATTCTATTTATGAAGGTGGTGAGTAAGATGGCCGAAAATAAAGATTATTATGAAACTTTAGGTGTTTCTAAAGATGCAAGTGAAGATGAGATTAAGAGTGCATTTAGAAAACTTGCAAAAAAGTACCATCCTGATAATAAACAAACAGGTGATGCTGATAAATTTAAAGAAATAAGTGAAGCTTATCAGGTATTAAGTGATTCATCTAAACGTGCTCAATATGATCAATTTGGTTCAAGTGCCTTTGATGGATCAAATGGTTATGGTGGATTCCAAGGCGGATTTGACTTTGGTGATATGGGTCTTGATGATATCTTAAATCAAGTGTTTGGTTCAGGTTTTGGTGGATTTAGTTCTGGTTATTCATCATCAGATAGTGCAAGAAGTGCTCGTCCAAGCAGAGGTAGTGATATCGAAACATCAATTACTCTTGACTTTGATGATGCTGTTTATGGTACTGAGGTATCATTTACTGTTAATATCGATGATGTATGTGATGAGTGTGATGGTGAAGGTGGAACTGGTAAAATGACATGTTCTGAATGTGGTGGACGTGGTCGAGTTATATCTTCACAAAGAAGTGTCTTTGGTGTATTCCAAACTGAGACAACTTGTCCAGCTTGTCATGGTCTAGGTTATATTTTTAAAAATAAGTGTACAAACTGTGGTGGAGATGGAATAGTAAGACATAAGAAAACTATTAAGTTACGTGTACCTCGTGGTGTTGAAGATGGAGATACCATGCGTATGAGTGGTAAAGGTAATGCTGGTGCTCATGGTGGAGCTAGAGGAGATATTTATATTAACTTTAAAGTAAAAGAACATGAGATATATAAACGTGATGGAAGAGATATTTATGTAAATATTCCGTTAACTATTACTGAAGCTATCTTAGGTTGTAAAAAAGAGATACCTACTATTCAAGGTACTATTATTGCAGATATACCTGCAGGCACACAAAATGGCGATAAATTCAAATTCCGTGGTAAGGGTGTAGATGATGAAAAGAGTGGTAAAAAAGGTGATGCTTATGGTATTGCTAATGTTATCATTCCAACAAAATTAGATAGAAATCAAAAAGCTCTTGTAAAAGATTTGAATGAAACTAAATTAGATGATACAATAGAGTTTAAGAAGTATTACAAATATATTAACTAATATTTCTAGAAGGAGTGATATTTTGAAAGCAAAAATTGAAAAGATAAATAATAAGTTTTTTGTAGAATTACCCGATGAAGTAATTAAGGCTTTAAATATTAAATCTAATGATGATTTACAAGTATTAATTAAAGATAATAAGATTGTCTTAGAGGATAAAGAAAATAGTGAAATGTCACTTGAAGATCGCTTAGATTATTATAGTAGCAAAAATTTAATTAAGAAATACGACTGGGGTAAAGTCTAATATATATAAAACAATGTCATAAGTGGCATTGTTTTTTGTTTAATATTTAATTATAAAATATTTACCTTTAGAATCTATTATTCCATCTTCTTTCATTTGTTTTATTTCTCTCATCATGGCTGATCTATCAACAGATAAATAAGATGCTAAATCAGATAGAGTAAATGGTAATATTATATTTTTAGTTAATTGTTTTCTTGACAAATAATTAAAATATTTAAGTAATTTATTTCTAATAGTTTTTTCTGATAACATATCTATACGTTCATTATAACTTTGTATTTTATAAGATAATAATTTAATAATATTATCCATAAGTTTATTTTGTAATTCGATATTTCTACCTGATCTATTAAGTAATTTTTGATAAGAAAATGAATAAACATCAGTATCTTCGATAGCAACTATATATATTTCATCTGAATTAGAACCAACAAATGAACCAAAGATATCACCTTTTTCAATAGTTTCAATTATATTTTTAGTGCCATCAAAGTTATATCTTATTACTTCAACTTTACCTGATTCGATAACATAAAAGTTGTTACTCATAGCAACATTAGATAATATAGTTTCACCATCTTTATAATGTATATTAAGAGCATTATACATGTTAAGTAATTTATTTTTATCTTCTTTGTTAATACCGGAAAATGCATTTATTTCGTTCATGTTATCACATCAATTCAAGTAAATTATATTTCATAAAAGTTGCAAGTGCAACAAACATTTTATTATATATTTGATATAATTAATATGGGTGCTAATATGAAGGTAATTAAACGTGATGGTCATAGTGTTGACTTTGATGATAATAAAATAAGAATAGCTATCGAAAAAGCTAATAAAGAAGTTAGTGAAGAAGAAAGAGCTACAGATAAAGAAATAGATAATATTATTAAATATATAATTAATTTAAATAAGAAAAGAATATTAGTTGAAGATATTCAAGATATTATTGAACTTAAATTAATGCAAAATAAGCATTATATTTTAGCTAAGAAATATATTGTATATCGTTATACTAGAGCATTAGTTAGAAAATCTAATACGACAGATGAAACTATTCTTTCAATTATAAAGAATAAAAATAATACTTTAGATAATTCACTTAATAATATAGCTAGTTTAGAGAAAAATTATATTGCAAGAGAAGTATCTATAGATTTAACTAGAAGGTTATTATTACCTGAAAAAATAGTTAAAGCTCATGATGAAGGTATTATTTATTTTCATGATATGGACTATTTTGTAGAACCTATGTTTAATTCATCTATTATTAATATTAATAAGATGTTTAATAATAATATTTATTTAAATAATAGATATTTAAGTATACCTAATAATTTAAATGATGCATCTATTATGTTAATAGATATTATTGATAATATATTAGCTAATCAATATGGTAGTATATCTATAGATTTAAGTATACTTGGTTATTATTTATCTTTAACTAAAGATAATATTAAAAGTAATAAATATAGTAAAAGAAAAGAAGATAAATTAATTAATGATAATATAACTTATAATACTAAATTAGTTATTAATGAAATATATAATTTAATATTAGATAATAATCAAAAAGTTATTTTATATATGAAATTAGATGAAGATAATCAATATATAGATGATAGTTAT
>OMVK01000022.1 GCA_900314465.1 uncultured bacterium
TTATCTGTAAATAGGATATTTCTAAAATATCTATTTCTTTTCTTATTATATTTAATATATGATTTAAAATATTCATCTGTTATATATTCAAGATAATTATCACTAGATATTGAATAATTATATTTAGATAAGATATTTAAACTTAATTTATGAAATGTAAATACGTCAATATTATATCCTAGATTAGATAGTTTATTTTTAAGTGATTTAACTGATTCGTTAGTAAATGATATACATAATATTTCTTGTTCTTTATATTGTTTAATTTCAATTAAGTATTTTATTTTACCTAATATAGTAAGTGTTTTACCTGAACCAGCACCTGCTACTACTAGTGTATTAGAATATTCACTTTCAATTGCATCTATTTGCGTATTATCTAAATTACAGTTATTTATATTAAAAAAATCATTCATAAGTAATCTCTTTCTTACTTATTTATTACATGTATATTTGTTAATTACTTTATTTTTTAATAAAAAAATCACATCAATTAAGATGTGATTTAATATACTATAATTTCTTAAAAGTATCTTTATTTATCGAATATAGATAAATATTAGTTTTTTTAGAATATGTATCTTCGATATAGTTCTTATAATTAGTAAGTTGTAATATATATTCAGGACTAGAAGTATCTGATAATTTATAATCAATAATATCAAAGTGATCTAGATACTCAACAAGTAAATCAATAAATCCATGATAATCATTATTATCTTTTGTAAATTTTATTTCGTGTTCTTTATATACTTTAGCATTTTTTATATCTTTAACTTCTTCATGTGCTAAAAATTTATTTAAGTGTTCCCTAGCTTCTTTACTTATATTTAATTTATTTATATTAGGATTATTAAAATTATATACTTCAAATACATAATGCATATATGTACCAAAAGATAATTTATAATGCAAATCTTTATCGATAATATCATGCATGTCTTTAGAAAATTTCTTGCTTTCTAATGGTTTACTATCAATATTTATTTTCTTTGTTGTTATTTTTTCTTGTGTATTTGTTATTTTATCTAAATAATTATTTTTAGTTGTCTTTTTATAATCATCAGTTATATTTAGTTCATCTATATTAATATCTTTAGTATATTTACTTAATTTATTTCTTAATAAATCTAGAATATATGAATAACTTTTAGCAATAGATAAGTTAGAATAATTTATTTCACTTGGTGTTTCCATTTCATTATCAAAAGAATTAGTGATAATAAATTGTTCTTTGGCCCTAGTTACTGCAACATAAAATAGTCTTATTTTTTCTGATAAACTTTCTAATAAATTATTAGTATTATATAATTTTCTTATAAATGTACTTCCAATACCATTATCAAAGAATGGTAGAATCATTCCATAGTCTTTACTAAAATCAAAGTTACTGACTGTATCTCTTTTTCTAAAGTCACTATTTAAATATGGTAAATAGACATAATTAAACTCAAGACCTTTAGAACCATGTATAGTCATTATTTTGACAGAATTAGAATCACTTTTAGCAGTTTGCATAGTAACATCATTATCAGTACTAGATAATTCATCAAAATAATCTTTTAAATTATAGATATTCATACCAAATTTATTTAAAGAATCAGCATTATTAATAAAATATTCTAATTTAGTTAATCTTTCATCTATATCACCTACATTAGGTAATTTATTAATAATATCAAATTTATCTATGATAAGTGATAATAACTCTTTATTATCAAGTGAATCTATAGATTTGGATATATTTATACATAATTTATATAAGTCAGTATCTTTATATGTTTTATTAGTTATGATATCAAATAAAGTATTATCATCTATCTTATATATATAAGATCTTGCTACACTTAAGTAATAGTGTTTAAAATCTTCATTTAACTTATAATCATAATATTTATCATCACTAGTTTTATTCATGTTATTTATTTCATTTTCATGTATTTGAATAATAAGATTAATAATATTTTTTAAGATATATATTTCATCGTCTTCTTTAATAGATAAATCTTTATCTATAGATACTGGGATATGTTTATATTCAAGTATTTTCTTTAATGTAGTAAAGTTCTTACTTTTATCTATAAGTATACAAAAATTTTTATATGTTATATCTTTAAGAGTACCATCTTCATCATATACTTTATAATGTTTATTTATTTTATCTTCGATATCATTAGCTATGATGAAACCTTCTACTTCGGTTCTGTTATATTTATTTTTATCTATTTCATAATTTAGTATTTGCATATTATAATCTTGATTACTATCTTTTACTTCATCATATGATGTATTACCAAAGACCATTTCATGTTCTTGTTTGTAATTAGCTCCACCAATTTCATCAGTCATAATATTATCAAATATTAAATTAATGTTATTTACTACTTCATGACGTGATCTAAAGTTCTTATTTAAATCTCTTTTATATCCGATATCATTGTTTTTATATTCATCATAAGTTTTCTTAAATATATATGGATTAGCATTACGGAATCTATAAATAGACTGTTTAATATCACCAACCATATAAACATTATTATTCTTTATATAAGATATAAATGTATCTTGGATATCATTAGTATCTTGATATTCATCTATCATTATTTCATATGTATTATTTTTTATTTTATTTCTTACTGCTTCATTATTTTTAACTAAATCAATAGCTTTATATGCAATATCTGTATAAGTATATGAATTATGTTCTTGTTTAAAATTCATTATTTCTGAATCTAAATCTTTAAGTATATTAATTAATACTGATGCACTATCTTTAGTAAGTTTATAGTGACTTATTAAATCTTTTTTACTATCTATTAATTCTTTAGATAAACTAGTTTTAATCTCAGATATTTCTTTTTTTATCTTAGCACCTTCATCAGTATATTTATTACCTCGGTTATCTGTTAATTTAAAATTAATACTATCTACTAATTCATCATATGTAGATGCATTTAGAAAATTATCAATAGCTTGTATATTATTTAATCTAGCATTTTCATCAATAGTTTCATTACATAAATTATCAAATAAAGAAGCTATATCATCTCTTTTACGAAAATAATCTTCAGCATATTTATCAAATAAGTTATTTATTGTTTCTTCATTATAAAATTTATCTATATAATTATCTAAATATTTACTTCTATCAATAACATTTTGTAGTTGTTTATATATATTTTTTATAGATAATCTTATCTGGGTATCATCTTTAATACAAAAATCTTCGATAAATTTATGAAATTTAGGTTCATTTACTTTATAATATTTTTCTAATATTTCATCCAATTTTTTGTCTATTTCGATATCTAACATAGAATCATCAATAATATTAAAATCAGAATCAATATTTAATAGATAATTATATTGTCTAACAAGACTACCTGCATATGAATCAAATGTTGTTATATATGAAGATTCAAGTAATTCATTTTCTTCTTTTAAGTCTTCATGTTTATTTATTATCTTTCTGATTCTTTCTTTCATTTCAGCAGCAGCATTTTTAGTAAATGTTAGAATTATTAAATTATTTATATGTACTTTATTACCATTAGGAAAATAATCATTTTGAAGTATACGCAATACACGTTCTTTTAGTACAGCAGTTTTACCTGAACCAGCACCAGCAGATACGATTATATTTTTACCTGATAAAATGGTTGCATCATATTGTTCATCAGTAAATATTTTATTTCTTACATATTTACTCATTTTCATCACTTCCTTTTTCAATTACTTGATTATTAAAGTCTTTATATTTACGATAACAAATATCTTTATATGGACAAAAACTACAGGCATTTTCTTTAGCTTCGATCATTAATGGATAAATATCAAATTTACCATCACTTACTGAATCAACAGCTTTATAAATTAAATCTAGTGCTGTTTTTTTAATATCATCACGTTTATTAATATCAATAATATGTTTACTTTTAGAAAATTCCCCATCTTTTTTCTTACTTAAACTTAATATATTAACTGATTTTTCGTAAGTATCATCAAATAAAGATATATCATCACTAGTAAATGTTATACCATCTAATTTCATTTTCTTTTTCTTATTTTCTATATAGTCACCTTTAGGATCATATTTAATATCTAAATCTAAGATATGTTGTATATATAAACCTAATACTTCGATATCTGGATTTTCATTATTAAGTAAATATAAATAGATTGGTAATTGAAGTGATAAACCAAATTTTAATAAATCTAAATCAATACTTTCATTATTAGTCTTATAATCTATGATAATAGCTTTATTGTTAATATGTATTATCTTATCAACATAACCCTTAATTACAGTATTAATCTTTCTATTTATTGGTAATTCTATTTCTTTTTCAGTATCATCTATATGATTACTATCCATATGTGAATATTGTTCTTTGATAGTATCTACTACAAAATGTATATTAGGTTTTAATATGTCTAAAAAGAAATATTCTTTATTATGTAATTCACACTTATCTTGATTATCTTTAATATAATTATCATATAAAATATCTATATCTTTATTAGTATCATTTAAACAATTTTCTAATATATAATGAAATAATGAACCTACAAATCCACCAAAGTTTTGTTCATATGTACCTATTTTAAGAACATAATTTAAATAAAAAGAGAATGGACATAAATAATAATTTTTAATATTGGAATAAGAAAACTTTATATTATTATTAATTAAATCTATTAGTTTATTATTATCTATACCAGTAAATTTATTATCATAACTTTTATAATCTATATGATAACTATTATTTAAAATACTTAAATTAGGATTATTTTCATTAAATTTAATTAGTTTATCTATTTCACTTGCTAGTTCAAGTTTATTTAAATTAGCATTATATTTAGATGGTTTTAATTTTTCTTTGATAACCTCATAATTATTATCAGTTATTAATATACTTGGACTATAAGTATTAAATGGTGAATTTAATTTATAAGTAATTATAAGATTCTTAATATTTTTAATAGCATTAGTATATATATTCTTTTGTACTTTATTATATTCGATAGTATTATCTTTATTATCTAAATGTAAATCATCACTTAGATAATCTTCATCTTTTTTAAATTTAGGTATTGAACCTAGATTAAAACCTATTAAAAATACATATTCATTATCATCAAATATATTATCAGTTAGTGAAATAGTTTTTACTACATGTGTGTAATGTGTACTTGAAATAGTCGTATGTTTCATTTCTTCAGTTAGTAAGTTTTTACAAGTAGATAAGTCATCTATCCAATAATAAGTATTTATTAAATCAAATAATTTATTATAGATAATTTCATTATCTTTATTATTATCTATATCATATTTAGCTTTAATTTTATTTAAAATAGTTTCTTTAGGATTATCTAATATACTTAAAAAATATGAACCTATAGATGTTTCATATAAAGATACTTCATTTTTTATATAATAAGGTATTCCATAAGAATTAAATATTCTTTTCATAGTAAAATAATATTCATCAGAATAATTAGCTATATATATATTATTTAAATCAATACCTGATTCATATAAATCCATGATAGATTCTGCTACATAAGTTATTTCATCATTCATAGTTTTAAACTCATGTACTGAATGTGTATAATTAGAGTTTTTAGACTCAATAACTTCGATTTTTATATATTTACTACATAAATCTAATAAATACTTATTAAACTTATTAAGATAACTATAACCATATACATATAATTTATTCTTACTTTTAAGTAAATTAATAAATAAATTATCTTTGATAAGTAAATTATTATCTTCTAAATACTTTTTTATATTAGATAAATATCTTAATTTATCTTCAGTATAATTATCTTTATTTAAATAATATATATCATTTAAGTATTCTTTAGATTGATTATAAGATATATTATATTTATTCATAAGATTATATATAGTTTCATTATTATAATCATATAAGATACCTATTTTAATGTCATTAAATGTTTGTATTTTAATATCTAGTAATAATTTATTGCTATTAATATAATTTAGTGTTTTATCTCTTAGATTATCAGGTATTACCAAGATTGAATTATTTTCTAAGTTATTAATAAAGTCCATTTTAATCACCAAGTTTATTATATCATTTATATATTTTTATAAAATAAAAAGTGAATAGTAAAATATTCACTTAACTTCCAATTGGTGTATCATCATAATTTGATGTTATTCCAAAATATCCTTCCATTGATAACCAATTACCATTGTTATATAAAGTTTCTGCAAGTTCTGTTCCAACATATCGAAGATGCCATGATTCATATTTATAACCAGTTTCATCTTCTTTATTTTTAGGAAATCTGATAATAAAACCATATTTCCAGCAATTATTATTAACCCATTTTCCTTCTTTAGTATTACCAAAAGAATCAGAAACAGAGTTAAGATCAAATGCTAGACCAGTTTGATGATCAGAGTGCCCTGGTCGAGAAGAGTAGGTATCAGCTTTATCTGCACCATCACTTGCAACATATCTTTCATATATTGTCTTTTGAGAAATATATGGTCTATAACCTGATTGAATCCAAATATTTAAGCCTTCTTTACTTGCATCATTAATCATATCTTGAGCAGCATTATATGCTGTTAAGACTAAGCATGAATTACATACTGATGTAACACCTTTAGCACTTTTGTATGTATTAGTTGGATAATAATCACTTGGTAGTGCATAAGTTTTATTAGCCATCATGTAGCCATCAATATAATAAACACCATTAACCGTATCTACAGAGTAACCTTTACTAGTTGTACCAACATGTTTAACTGACCCATCTATCATATCCACTTTTGGATAGTTATTACTAGATGTATTAGTTGTTTTAGTAGTATTTTCTGTTGTATTTACTTGTTCTATAGATGTACTTGTACTTTCAGTAGTTACTTCAGATGTTTCAGTATTTTCTATTTTATTTGTTGTAGTTTCACTACAATTATTATTTAAATAGCATTCATTACAATTAATAGGTAATAATAAGATAATAAATCTTAATGCTAGTAAAAGTATAAAAATAATAAATCCAACAAGTAAGGCATGATCCCAATGTTTCTTTTTCTTCTTTTTTCTACTTATTTCATATAAGATTATATATATTATTGGTATTATAAATATTAATAGTTTACTTATTAATGAAGTTAATTCACTAATATTAGTATTACACATATTACACCTTCTTATTCACTTTGATTTTAGAAAATACTTCACCAATTGGTTCATTTATTTCAAGTGAACCAGGTACATTTAAATGTTCCTTATTAATTATTACTAAGTTATTTCCATTAAAATAATTAATTAAACCAGCTGCTGGATAAACATTAAGTGAAGTTCCACCGATAATTAAGGTATCACATTCACTTATGGCTTTGATTGCTTTTTCTACTGTTTCTTCTGGTAGCATTTCTTCATATAAAACGACATCAGGTTTTATATATCCACCACATTTACATGTAGGTATTTCTTTTTTATCTTTAAATTTTAACATATAATCTAAATTATATTCTTTATGACAATTCATACAATGATTTGAATAAATAGTTCCATGAATATTATAAACAACTTTAGAACCTGCTTGTTCATGTAGTCCATCAATGTTTTGAATTACAATTGCTTTTAATTTACCTGAATCTTCAAGTTCTTTTAATTTCTTGTGGCAGGCATTTGGTTTTATTTCTGGATGCACTAATTTATCAAAATAAAATTCATAAAACTCTTTAGTATTTGACATATAAAAAGTATGTGAAAGCATATATTCAGGTGGATATTTATATTTTTGATTATATAATCCGTCTTTAGAACGAAAATCAGGGATTCCACTTTCCGTTGAAACCCCAGCTCCGCCAAAAAACACGATATTATTAGATTTATCAATTATTTTTTGTAATTCTTCGATTTTATCCATATATTAATCTCTAAAAGTATTTATTGTTATTATAACAATACCTATTGCTTCGACTACAAGTGATACTATTACTAAAGTATTTAATGTATTATCTGGTAGTGTAAATGCAGATGAAACAAATGATGATACTATTAGAATAATAAGACCAATTAAAACAATAAAGATGCCTAGGTTAACAAGTTTATCTTTTTTACTTTTATTTTTCTTTTCTTTAGTCTTTTTAGATGTACCTATGATGATATCTGGTTCATCATCTTTTTCATCAGATTTTTTTTCATCAGTATCATCAGAATCTTTATTATTAGAATCTGTCTCTTTTGATTCTTCATTTTCAGGTTCTTCTTCTTTTTCTGAGTTATCAGAATCTTCATCTATTTTAATTTCTTTACTTTCTTCTTTGATATCTTCTTTAACTTCAGGTTCATCTTTTTCAAGAGAAACTTCTTCTTTAACAGTTTCTTCTGGTTTTTCTTCTTTAACTTCAATTTCTTCTTTTACTTCAGTTACTTTAACTTCATCATTTATTTTATTTGTATCTTCTTTTTTTACACTTTTAGTTGTTTTAGTACTCTTTTTTGAAGTATTCTTAGTACTAGTATTCTTTCTTGTATTCTTTTTAGTACTAGTAGTTTTCTTAGTACTTGTTTTACTAGCTGATTTACTAGTAGTCTTTTTAGTATTTTTCTTTTCTGTGTCCTTATCACTATTCTTTTTAGTTGTATTTGCCATATAAGTCACCTCATTAACATTATACACTAGTTAAATAAATTTTGAATAACAAAAACTATCTTAAAATTAATAAAATTATATATAATATATATAAAAGAGGAGATATTATGCCTAAAAATAAATTAGATATTATATATGAAGATAAAAATATATTAGTTATTAATAAGAAAAGTGGACTTAATACGATAGGTACTGATAAAGATAAATATCATTCTTTATATCACTATGTATATGAATATGTTCATAAAAAGAATAAGAATAATAGAATATTTATTGTACATAGATTAGATAGAGATACATCAGGTGTTATTTTATTTAGTAAATCAGATAAGTTAAAGAAAGACTTGCAAGATAATTGGGATAATTACGTAACTAATAGGGAATATATTGGTATTATCGAAGGTCATTTAAAAGATAAAAAAGGTAGTATTAAATTATATCTTAATGAAAATAGCGAACATTATGTATATGTAACTGATAATAGACATGGGCATATTAGTATTACCAATTATGAAGTTATTAAGGAAACTAAGAATAATTCTGTAGTTAGAATTAATATTGAAACAGGAAGAAAGAATCAGATAAGAGTAGTATTTGCTTATTTAGGTCATCCACTTATTGGTGATAAGAAATATGGTTCTAAATATAATAATACTAATATGTTATTACATGCTTATAAGTTGAAATTATATTATCCAGTTATAAAAAAAGAAATAGAGTTTGTAGCTCCACTTCCAAGTTATTTTAATAAATATATTGATTATACTGAATTAAAGTAGTTTATCAGGCGAATCATCTTCAGAATATTCAAGTATATTACCAGGTTGGCATTTTAATACATGGCATATCTTTTCTAATGTTGAAAATCTAATTGCTTTGGCTTTACCAGTTTTTAAATTAGATAAATTGGCATTAGTTATACCAACATTTTCTGCAAGTTCATTTAAACTTACTTTTCGATCTGCCATAACTCGATCAAGTCTTACTATTACACCCATACTTTATCCTCCATTATATATCTTATATATCAAATTATAACATATAATTATTGATAATCAATACTATTTAGGATAATTTTCATAATAATCTCTTTCACTTAATACATCTAGTAAATTAGATAATACATCATCATTAGTATTATCATATACAATATTTATCTTATATATTAATTCATTTAAAGACTTACATTTCTTATAATTAATATTATAAGAATCTAAGATATCTATTTGTTCTTGTGAAAGTTTTAACCCATTAGGTAACTTTTTCATCATGGTATAGTTAGGATTAATATCAATATCTATTTTATCCATATTACTTATTCAATAACTTAGAAAAATCAAAATCATTTAAGAAATAATAACCTGCATATACTATAATAACAAACATTATTATAAAGAATAATACAGGAAGAAAATCAGTAAATTTAGCCTTTTGTTTTTCTTCAATCTTATTTATTTTTATACTTGTATTAGTATTTTTTATTTCTTTCTTTTCTTTAATATTTTCTTGTATTTCATGTATTTCTTTTTTATTAAATAGACGTGTATCTACATAATCTTCATCTTTATCAAAATAATTATTACCATGAATAGACTTTTCTATTTCATCAATCTTACTATCAAAGTCCGGTAATAAGTTATTATCAGTATCATATAATTTAATTGTATTATTACTATTATGCATAAGATCATCTCTATGTGAATATTAGCATAAAGTAGCGATAAAAGCAATCAAACATATGTTTATTAATTATTGAATGAAAAGCCGATATATGCTATTATGTTCATAGAATAGGAGGCTAATTAATGGATTTGAATATTAAATCTAGTATATTAAGCTTTCAAAATGAACTTAATGCTCGTGAAGAAATATTTAAGAATTCTAAAGTAGTAAATAATTTAGATTCTAATAATATTACTTCAATTAATAATATAATTAGTAAATATACTAAGATACCTCCTAAAGATATTAATTATGAAGTAATAACTAGTATAAATAATAATGATTTAGAAAAACTACTTTTATTAGTTGGACTAAATGATACTGAAGTAAAACACTATTTAAAAGATTTTAATGCTAATTTATATTTATATAATAATTTAAGTGATATAAAAGAATTATCTAAAATAAAAAAATATTTTGAAAGTATATCAGCATTAATAACTAATTATATAAATGATTATGAAGAAATAAGATTATCACAAAAGAAAATGCGTGAAGATAAAATAAAATTATACGATAAATATTTAGATTTAACTAAAAAAGATCATTTAGATATAGTATTTAATGACTTTGATGAACTAAGTGACTTATTAAGTAAATTAAGTATACCTATATCTGATAGAATAAATATTATTAATTATTTTAATAATATGAATTTAAATATTAAACCGTATGGTATAGAATCTATTAATATTAACAATAAGATAAATAAATTAAGTAAAATATATTTAACTGATAATAAAGTTAATAAGATTATTAAAGAGTATCTTAAAGATAATGATATAGATATCGATTTAATACCATCTATTAGTAGAAAAATAAGTGATAAATATAATATTGATTATAATAAAGTAATTAATATATTAAGTTTATATATTATTATTAATTTATATAATTTATATAGTAAATATGTACTAGATGATAGTATAGATTTAGAAGATAATGTACTTGAGATGATTAAACAAGTATTTAGTTATATAGATGATGATAGTATGCGTATTATTAATAAAGCTAAAGATATCTTAGTAAGTGATCAAGAATTATATAATGATGAACTTAATAAAGGTAATGATATAATGAAATATGTCGATATACCACTTAGTGATTTAGAAAATAATGGTATAAGTAAATCTAATGCTATTAAGTTAAAAGAACTTCCATTAACTAAGACTATCTCAGATACACTTGATAAAATAGATATGTTAGATAGACATAGTGATGATTATAATAAATCATGTAAATTATTAAATAGTTTAATTGATGCATATAACGAAATGGAAAAGAGTAATTAAGGGATGATAAAATGAATGAAGGGGAAAAGATATTAGAATCTTCGATTAAAGCATATCGAGAAAAGATAAATAATTTACTTAAAACTAATATTATATATGATGATATAGATTTATATAAATTATATTTAGATATAAATGATAAACCTAGTAATTTAAGAAAAGTATCTAATAACTTAATAGATACTATAATTAAAGAAAATAATTATGGTACACATATTATATTTAAAAAGAAATTAATACAATTAAGAGATATGTATATAGGTTCTGAAGATTATGATTTAAAAGTAAATATAACTGATGATACTACTTTAAATACTTTTATGGAATTATTAAAAAATATTATTAATAGAGATGCACCAGGTTTAATAGATGCTAGTGATGATGAAGATAAATTAAATAAACTTCAAAGTGAAATAAATAATAATGAAATAATCATAGATACTGATTTTATTAATAAAATAGTATTAAGTTATGATTCTAATAGTTATGATAATAACATAGTTAAAGTAATGAGTTATGTAGGTATATATAATGCATCTTTAGTATCTAGTAGTACTGATATAGATAATATAGATATAAGTAATATTAAAATAGAAGAAATTGATCCTAAAGTATTAGATATCTTAAAAAAGTGTGAGATAGATATAACTAACATACCTAATAATCTATTAAGTGATTTAAAAGATAGTAATGTATCAGATATAATAAATGTCTATGAATTAATAAGAAAAAATAAAGCAGAAGATTATGGTATATTACATTTAATAAATAGAAGTAATCCAATAAGTAAATTAGTAATATTATTATACGCAACAGATGAATCTATTAAGGGTGTAATAGATTCTTTAAGAGATAATAATGGAGATTTAAATATTAAATTACTCAAAATAATAATAAATGAATGTATACAAGCATTAATAATAAAAGATAATAATAATTTTGAACCTAAATATGATGATTTTATAAATAATATAATATTATTAAAGACATTAAATATAGATATAGATAATTTAATAAATAGAGAACCATTATTTATTATATCTAGTAATGAAATAATTAATTATACATTAAATTATTTAGAAAGATATGGTGCATCTAAAAAGAAAATAATAAATAAATGCTATAAAACATTAACTATTAATTCTAGTTTACTAATAACTAATATAGATTTATTAAAGAAATATAATGTAGATTTTAAAGAGTATTTTGGTACTAATAATACTAATTATAATTTATTAAAAGTTAATGATTTAGATAAGAAATTAAATTATATTATTAAGAATAATAATATAACTGGTGAACATTTAGATTATGATAAAGTATCTAAATTAATAGTTGATAAAGTGTTTGATGATATTAAGAATAATAAAATACCATGGGGTGATATAAATGATTGATTATATTAAAGATTATGGTGTTAGTAATATAGATTATGATTATATAATTAATAATATGAAGAAATCTACTTTAGAAGCTTTATCTCTTGCATCAGATAATGTTAAAGAAACACTTAAATATTATAATAGTTTGGGTTTATCTAAAGATATAAGTAAGATTATATTAAAAAGACCAGACTTAGTATTAATGCCTAAAGATAATTTAGTTAATTTATTTAATAAGATAGATAAAAAAGTACTAGCTATTATCATAGATAAGGATATAGATGATTTAATATTATTTGGTATTTGATATGAAAAGATATTTAATATTATTAATAATATTATTATTACCTATTAATATATATGCTCTTGATAATTTAACTTTAAATTCAAATGCATATATTATCTATGATAATACTAGTGATATGATTATATCTTCAAATAATGCTAGTAATATAACTAGTATAGCATCACTTACGAAA
The DNA here is from genome assembly GCA_900314465.1 of uncultured bacterium. Classification (GTDB taxonomy): domain Bacteria; phylum Bacillota_I; class Bacilli_A; order RF39; family UBA660; genus UBA6985. The sequence goes on from OMVK01000022.1 coordinate 13,528, forward strand.
ATAATGAGTGCAATTACAGTAATTGAAAATGTTAATAGTTTAGATGAGAGAGTTACAATTACTAATGATATGATACAAAGTGTAGAATATGGTGCACAAGTTGCTGGATTACAAGTAGGTAATGTTTTAACTGTAAGAGAATTATTATATTTAACTTTACTAGCATCTGATGCTGATGCGATAAATTCACTTGCAATATATACAAGTGGTTCGATAGAAAACTTTGTAACTCTAATGAACAATAAAGCTTTTGAATTAGGATTAAATAGTACGCATTATAATAATCCGATTGGAATGGATGCAAGTGATAATTATAGTAGTGCAAGTGATGTCTTAACATTATTACATTATGCGCTTGATAATCATGATTTTAGAACAATATTTCAAACAAGTAGTTATACATTAAGTAATGGTATGAGTGTAGTAAGAGATATTGCTCATATTGGTAGTGTTAGAGGTATAGATGTAAGTAGAATAATAGGTAGTAAGACAGGATGGACTGATAATGCCGGATTGTGTCTTGCAGGTAATTTCAACTCACATAACCATGAGTACTTATTTGTAACTTTAGGTGCACCTACACTTAATTTTAGCGATTATTTAAATATCAGAGATGCACTAAGTATAATAGATTATGTAGATAATAACTATGACACTTATACATTAATGCATAAAGGCGATTTAATAAGAACACTAATAGTAAATAATTCACTTATAAGTAATTATAGTATTTATTTAGATCAAGATATAAATATGGTACTTCCAAAAGATTATGATATAAATGATTTTACATATAAAGATAATTTACCAGATAGTATAGATTATAAGACTGATAATATACTAGGAGTAGTAGATTTTTATTATAAAGATAAAAAAATATATAGTGAAGAAGTAGTATTAGATAAAAGAATTAGACCCAATATAAAAGAAATACTTAAAAATAATATATATTTAGATATATTTATTGTTATAAGTATTATATTATTTGTAGTAATAATCTTATTTATATTATCAAGAAGATATGTTGTTTATAATAGAAAATAAATATTTAATATTGTTAAATAAATAATTATTTGATAATATAAATTTGGTTCGTTGGTGAAGGGGTTTAACACATAGCCCTCTCAAGGCTACATTCATGAGTTCAAATCTCATACGAATCACCATTATGTATATGACTAACGTTAAATCGTTAGTTTTTTTGTCATATATTATTTATTTGCATTTAATAAAATACGTGTTAAACTAAAGAATAAGTTTTGGAAGTGTATTTATGAAAAATAATGAAATAATATTATTAATTGATCATGGTAAAATAACTGAATTAAATAATAATTATATTAATTCAATTAGTAAAAGAAAAAATAATGTACATATATTAGATAAATTCTTTTCTAGTGATATCAAAGTTACAGGTTTAACTGCTAGTGATATTAGAGATGCTTTAAATCTAATTATTAAACATAATTCTAATATTATTAATGAATATTATAATAAAATATTAGATGCTAAAAGTATTACTGATTTAAATATTTTATATAGAGAAATGGTAAAAGATTATTTAAGTTATACTTGTTATAATAATAACAGAAAATCTATTAAATTATTAGACGCATTAAAAGAAGATAATTATTCTACTTTAACTAATTTTGTAAGATTAGTATTTTCTAAGTATTATAATAATAAATTAAATAATATATATAATATTTATAAATATGCTAGTATTGATATAAATAAAGAATTAATACCTAAATTAAGTAAAGAGTTTACTCAAGATAATAAAGATAATAATTTAGATAAATTAGCTTTTGAAGTTGTTTCAAGACATATTAAGAATGAAATGGATGGTAAACACTTATGTGGTGCTTGTGCTCTTGATACTTTTATGAGTTGCCCTAAAGTACAAAAGTTTAATATGCCTTTTGATATATATACTTTTTTAACAGGAATAGTAGTACTTAAACCATATAATAAGGATAAAAAGTTGTATGAATATGATGACGGTATTTTAATACCAAAAGATTCCATTAATTATAATATTATTAACTATAAAGGCAATAAAATGTGTATTGATGAATTTAGAGTACTTGATTGTGATAGACATAAAGAAATAAAAGAAGAACATAAAAATAATGATTTATATGAAGATGACAATAACGAAAATAAAGAAGGAGCTAGGAAAATAATATCTTCTGAAAAATATATACATAATGATGATGTTAAAAAAGAAAATAATGATAAGCCAGTAGCAAGAATAAAATTCATTCCAGCAGGAAGACATAATAAATAAAATTATCATATTATTGTATAATTATAATGGTGAATATAATATGAATGATAAATTAAATGATATTGAAAAGTTTTTTGAATATGATTTAACAGTTAAAAAATTATTAGTAGAGTGTTATCCAAATAGTTATTTAAAGGGTAATATTGATGGTTTAAATGATTATAGTGATCGTTTAGAAAAGAGCATTAAAGAAATTAAATATTGTATTAATTATATGATGGATTTTGCTAAATATTATGATTTTGATAAAAAGTCTGTTAATGACTTTTTTAATAATTTAGAAAGAGAATTTTATAATACTGAATTAAATTATGATGCTTATTCTAAATTTTATAACAAATATTTAGCTAATATGAGAGAAAAGTTTGTAAGTAAACTTGGTAATGAAACATATGCTTATGGTGCTTTTAATAATCAAGTTAGATTATCTAGTGCTACATCAGTTAATGAGTTATTACATATTATACATATGTCAGTTACTAATACTGAATATCTTTATGATGATATACCTAAATTAGAAGAAGATGTAGTAGATAAATATACTTCTAATGTTTTATATGGAAAAGAAAATGAACTTGCAAGTGATATTTTTCATGAAGTATGCAAAAAAAGCTAATAAAGGATTTACTATGGAGTTATCACTTGATAATAAAATATTAATTATTTCTCGTAATTATGGTCATGCTTTAAGTGTTGAAATAACTAAGATTGATAATGATAGATATAGTGTTGATTATTTTATTCCTAAGATAACTAATTATGAGCTTGCATCTAAATTAAGAGGCATAAATAGATTAGATGAAAATAATCGTTATGGAACGGGTTCATTTGAATGTAGTGGTAGTGAACTTGCTGATGTTGTTTCTGATTTTATTTCTAAAGTACCAACAGATGATGATATACCACGTTATCAAGATTTGTTAAAAGGTTCTAGATAATATATGCATAAGATAATAAATAATAACATAAATATAGATAAAGTTAATAAATATGGTTTTATTAACAATTATTATAAAACTAATTTAGATAATAACTTTTATATAGAAATAAATATTAAAGATAACATTATATATAGTAAATTAATAGATAGTGATACTAATATTGAATATAATTTAGTAGATACTAATGCTATTGGTGAATATATATCTAATTTAAGAAATAAATATTTAAATAAAGTAAATGAAATAATAAGTAATATTACAAATAATACTAATCAATTAGATAATATTATTAATTATGTTAATAATAAATATCATAATAATGTAGAATATTTATGGGATGATAAGAGTAATTATATTATTAGAAATAAATATAATAATAAATGGTATATATTATTTTCTAATATTACTAAGGATAAATTAGGTTTAGATAGTAAAGATAATATTACTGTTATTACACTTATGTCTAATTCAGTAGATAAAATTATAGATAATAAGTATTATTTTAAATCTTATCATATGAATAAAAAGAAATGGTTTAGTATTATCTTAGATAATGGTTTAGATATTAATAAAATATATGAATTAATAGATAATAGTTATATTATATCTATAGGTGAATATAAATATTTAGATAAGATACTTGAGTATTTACTTATGATACCTAAAGGGAAAGTGTCAACTTACTTGCTTGTTTCTGAATATTTGGGTGATAAAAATTTAAAAAGAGTTGTTGGTAATTTGTTACATAAAAATCCTGATGGTAATAAATATCCATGTTATAAAATAGTTAATAGTAAAGGTGAGCTTTCAGGTAATTTTGCTTTCGGTGGCGCTAATGAACAGGTGAAAAGATTACGCGATGATGGTATTGAAGTTATTAATAATAAAGTTGATTTAAATAAATATTTATGGGATATAAATTCTGATTTACAAAACAAATGATGTTTGCTATAATACATTCGAGCAAAAAAAAGAACTTGCTCCTTGCTTAATTTATTTAAGCCGATTAGACCATAAGGAGGTGTATTTATGAATAAATATGAAATGATGTTTATTGTTAAGTCTAATAGTGATGATAGTAAGATTCAAGCTACTGCTGAAAATCTTAAGAATGTTATTACAACTATGAATGGTGAAATAACTGATTCAAAAGATTTAGGTAATAAAGAACTTGCTTATCCAATTAAGAAACAAACTACTGGTTATTATTTCGTTGTTGATTTCAATGGAACAACTGAACTTGTAGCTGAACTTGATAGAAAAGCTAGAATTGATGAATCTATTTTAAGACATTTAATTATTAGATTAGACGAAGAGGAGAAATAATATGAATAATGTTTGCTTAGTTGGTAGATTAACACAAGATCCTGAACTTAGAACAACTTCGACTGGACTAAGTACTACTAGATTTAGTCTTGCAGTTGATGGAAGACCAAATCAAAATGGTGAAAGACAAACTTCATTTATAAATATTGTTGTTTGGAGAAACCAAGCAGAAAATGTTTGTAAATATTGTCATAAAGGTTCACAAGTAGGTGTTACTGGTTATATTCAAACAGGTAGTTATACTGCACAAGATGGATCTAAGAGATATACAACTGATGTTGTTGCTCAAAGTGTTACATTCTTAGGTGGCAAAAATGATTCAAATACTAGTGATAGTAATTCAAGCAATACAAATTATAATGGAGATAAAACTGAATCACAAGAAACTGTAGACTTAACAACTGATCCATATGCTAGTATGGGTGATGAAACAGTATTAAGTGATGATGATTTACCTTTCTAGAAAGGAAGATTATTAATGGCTGAATTTTATAGAAAAAAGAAAAAAGTATGTCAAATGTGTGCTGGTAAAGATGTCGATTATAAAGATGTAGCTGTTATTTCTAAATATATTAATGAAAAAGGTAAAATAATGCCTAGAAGAATGACAGGTGCATGTGCAAGACATCAAAGATATATAGCAAAACAAGTTAAAAGAGCACGTTTCATGGCTTTAATACCTGATGTTAAATAAGAGATTGTAAATATACAATCTTTTTTTATTGATAAATATTATTGTTTTGTTATTATTAATATAGAGATGAGAATATGAAAAGTAATAAGAAAAATATAATATTAATAACAATAATAATATTATTAATTGTTATTGTGATAGGATATTTATTATATACTTAAGTATTAATAAAAGAAGATAATACAAATAAGAATATTGATGAAAAAACAACTACAACAACAACTGCAACAACAACTAATACTGTAAAACAAACTAATTATGTATTAGGTATTAATTATAATAATTCAAAAAATAAGACATATATCGCAGATGATTTAATAGTTAATCAAGATGCATCTAGTATCAAAGCTCATAAATATAATGATAATACTAATATTATTGATGTATCACTTAATGATAGTGAATTAAAAGATAAAACTTGTGAATTAATAAATAAGATTAATAATGATTATTATATTCTTTGTTATAAAGAATATGGTTTAGATTTTAGTTTATATAAGATAAATAATAATAAAACAGAAAAAACTATGGAATAAACAGCTAGTCAAGATGAACAATTTGCTGATTTAAAAAAAGGTAATAGCATTATTGGTCAAATAAAAAGAAATTTAGCTAACAATAGTTCAACAATATATTTATTTAGTGGTGATTCAATAAGTACAAGTGATTTTACATTTGAAGGTAATAGCATAGTATCATCACCTGAAGTTCCAGTTACAACTGATAATAATTATATTATTGTAGAAAAGAATAACAAATATAGTTTATATGATTATTTAAATAAAAAAGTTATATTTGATTATATTTATGATGATATGGCTTATATTAAAGATAATTTATATATAGCTAAATATAATAATAAATATGGTATATTAGCTACTAATAATAATTTATTAGTAGCATTTGATTATGATTTAATAACATATATTAAAGATTATGATTATTATATTGTATCTAAGAATAATAAACTTGCTATTATGAATAGTAATTATAAAATGATTACTGGATTTGATTATGATTATCATGGTGATTATTCTAATTCAGCAAGAATGGATAATACTTATTTTACTAGTTATAAATATGTTGATAAATATATAATAGATTCTAATTATTCTTATCAAACTGATATTGATGAAAGAACAGAAGATAAAAGTGATATTTATATAATTAATAGTAATGGCACTTTATTTAAGAAACTATCTGTTAGTAGATTTGGTATAGATGGTGATTTTATTTATAGTTCTGATTGTAATACAAAAATGATTACAGTTTATAATAGTGATTTTAGTATTAAATTTACTATTAGTCCAAATACAACTACAAATGAATTAATTGTTAGTAAAGTAGATAAGTATTTAGTAGTTGATAATGAAAAAGTTTATAATGCTAATATTGGTAATGAAGTATTACCATATGATGTTGAATTTACTTTAAAATATGGTGATATTGAACTAGTTTATGAACCTGAAAATGGTAATGAACGAATAGATATAAAGGAAAATGGTCAATTAATTGATACATATCATTATAGTATATTAAATGGTAAACCATTCATTGAAGGCAATGATTATTATTTAGCTTCTGATAATACAGATAATAAATCCATATATATTTATAAAATATAAGATACTTATACTTGAGTATCTTTTTATTTATATAAATTTTTAATAATGATATAATACATACAAAAGAGGTGTTATCATGAAAGTAATACTACTTGAAGATGTTAAAAAACAAGGTAAAAAAGATCAAGTTATAGATGTATCTGATGGATATGCTACTAACTTTTTGATTAATAAAGGTTTAGCTGTTCCATATAATAAAAGTAATAAAACTAAACTTGAAAGTACTTTAAAGCAAAGAAAAGAAAATGAAGATAAATTAATTGAAAAAGCTATCAAAGATAAAAAAGTATTAGAGAGTATCCAATTAAAATTTAAAGTAAAAACAGGTAATAATGGTAAAATATTTGGTACTATTTCTTCTAAACAAATAAGTGATGAACTTAAGAAAAAAGGATATGATATTGATAAAAGAGATATTATATTAGATCATCAAATAGATTTTTTAGGTGTTCATTTTGTAGATGTAAGATTACATAAAAGTGTTATTGCTAAAGTTAGTGTTATTGTAGAACAATTAAAGAGGTAATTAATGAATAATGAACCAAATAATATAAATGCTGAAATAAATGTATTAGGTTGTGGTTATTTATCTAATGAAGCTCTTGATAAGATGTGTGATTCATTGACTGATGATATGTTTTATGATAAAAAGAATCAAATAATATTTTCAGCAATGAAAAGTGTTCATAAAAGAAATGAAAACTTAGATGCTACTGTTTTAAAAAATGAAATAGAAAAAGTAACACCAATTAATAATATTGGTGGTATTGAGTATTTAACGGAAGTATTAGATTCTGCTGTATCTGCTGCAATGGTTGATTCTTATATTGAAATTATACGTGATAAATATATAAGAAGATTATTAATAGATACATGTCATAAGATTGAAAAGAATGCAAGAAATGAAGCTAATAATCAAAATGATGTAATTGATAGTGCAGAAAAAGAAATATTTGCTGTTACTAAGCAAAGAAAATCTGGTGAGTTTAAATCTGCTGGTGAAGTTGTTAATAGTTTCAAAATACAATTAGATGAATTATCTAAGAAAAAAGAAGATGTTACTGGTATACCAACAGGTTTTATTGATTTTGATAGAATAACTAGTGGTTTACATCCTAATGAATTAATTATAATTGCAGCTCGTCCTGGTATGGGTAAAACAGCTTTTGCTTTAAATATATGTATAAATGCTGCTAAAGCTTCAGGTAAAAGCGTTGCTATATTCAATATGGAAATGAGTGCTGAACAGTTAATGTCTCGTATGATTGCATCAGTTGGTGGTGTTGATGGACTTAAACTTGCTACAGGTAAATTAAGTAATGATGATTGGCAAAGAGTAAATGAAGCCATGAGTGAACTTTCTGAATTACCAATATATATTGAAGATACACCTGGTCTTACAATAGGTGAATTACGTGCTAATTGTAGGAGACTTGCCGAAAAAACTGATTTAGGTCTAATAATTATCGATTACTTACAGTTATTATCAGGTGGACCTGGATATGGTTCAAATAGACAACAGGAAGTATCAGATATTTCTAGAAATTTAAAGATAATGGCTATGGAACTTGGTGTTCCTGTTATTTCACTTGCACAGCTTTCAAGACAAGTTGAATCAAGAGAAGATAAAAGACCAATGCTTTCAGACTTAAGAGAGTCTGGTTCAATTGAACAGGATGCCGATATCGTATCATTCTTGTATAGTGATGATTATTATCGAAGAAAAGATGGAGAAAAAGAAAATCCAATTTCTTTAGTTGAATTAATTATTGCTAAACATCGTGCGGGGGCAACTGGTAAAGTAAACTTACAATTTGAAAAGAATATATCAGAATTTAGAACTAGTGTTCAACATCCTGATAATCAATAATTTGGAGGATAATTAATGAAGTTAAAAATAATAGGGGCTATAGTGACTGTGCTTCTTTCAGGTCTCTTATTTTTTGTTGGTGTTGATACAAGAGTATTAGGAGATGCTTATCAAGTATATCAAGTATATCTTGATGGAAATAAAATAGGTTTAATAGATTCTGAAGACGATTTATTAAATCTAATTGATAAAGAACAGGCAGAACTTAAAGATAAATATCAAGTAGATAAAGTATATCCACCAACTGGATTAAATGTAGAAAAAGTATATACATATGATAATAATATAACTAATGTTGATGATATATATAGTCAGATAAAAGATACTGAACCATTTAGAATACAAGGTTATACAGTTACTATTAATTATAATGCTGATGGTGATGGTAATGTAAAAGAACCATTAAAAATATATTTACTTGATAAAGATCTAATTAAAACAAGTTTATATGATGTAGCTGCAGCTTTTATTGGTAAAGATAATTTAAATGATTATGAAAATAATTTACAGACAAAAATAACAGATACTGGTGAAATATTAACATCTGTTTATTTTGACGAAACTATTACTATTAAAGAAGATTTAATTAGTACTAATGAAAAGATATTTAATAATAGTGATGAATTAACTCAATATTTATTATATGGTACTAATGATAAACAAGATACTTATGTAGTTAAAGATGGTGAAGATTTACAAAAGATTGCTGATGATCATTCACTTAATATTGAAGAACTTTTAATTGCTAATCCACAGTATCCAAATAGTAAAGTATTACTTACTGCTGGTGAAGTATTAAATGTTGGATTAATTAATCCACTTGTTAGTGTTATGTATCGTAAAAATGTTGTTGAAGATGTTAATATTCCTCATGGTACAAGTTATGTTGATGATAATACAAAATATACTGATTATAAAGAGGTTACTCAAGATGGTGTCGATGGTGTATCTAGAGTAACTGAAGATGTTATTTATAAAAATGGACAAATACAGACTGTATATATTAATAAAACTGATGTATTAAAAAGTGCTGTTGACGAAATAATTACTAAAGGAACTAAGAAATATAGTAGTGGAAGTGGTAGTACTTATAATGGTGGTGGTAAATATGACCCAACTGCTGGTGGTACACAAGACTTCTATTGGCCGACACTTACCCCATATATTATTACATCTTATTTTGAGTATCGTTGGGGTACTCACCACGATGGAATTGATATATCTGGTACTGGTAGAGGTTCACCAATATATTCAAGTACTGATGGTACAGTAATGGAAGTTGAAACAGGTTGTTCTAATACTGGTTGGTATGGTTCTAAATGTGGTGGTACTTATGGTAATCATGTATTAATTAGAACAAGTGATGGTAAATATGATATTATGTATGGTCACTTACTTACTAGTGTAAGAGTTAAAGTTGGACAGAGTGTAAGTAGTGGGCAAATAATTGGTTATATGGGAAGCTCTGGTTCATCAACTGGTAACCATTTACATTGGGAGATTCGTTATGCAGGTACATGGACAGCATTAAATCCATGTAAGGTGGCATTTAAATGCTAGTTTCCGTATTATGTAGTGGCTCATCAGGTAATTCTACTTTAGTTTCATCGGGAAATACGCATATCTTAATAGATTTAGGTATGAATAATAAATATATATGTGAAAAATTAAAAGAAAATAATATAGATGCAAGTGATATCTCATGTGTACTTGTAACACACACGCATAAAGATCATACAGGTGCTATGAAAGTATTCTTAAAGAAAAATAATCCTACATTATATATAAGTAAATCAATGATAAATGATATTCATGATTTAGTTGGTGATTATGATAATATATCTCTTGAAGATGGTAAGTTTAATATTTCTGATGATATTAGTGTTGAAACTTTTAATACAAGTCATGATGCACCAGGAGCAAGGGGTTATATTATAAGTGATAAAAATACATCAATGGTTTATGTAACTGATACCGGTTATATAAATACTAGAATCTTAAATAAAATAAAAGATAAGAATATATATGTATTTGAAAGTAATCATGATACTGAAATGCTTATGCATGGTAGATATCCAAGTTATCTTAAGAAAAGAATTCTTTCAGATGAAGGACACTTATCAAATGAACAAGCAGGATTTTATTTAAGTAAATTAGTAGGTAATAATACAAAATATATAATACTTGCTCACTTATCACATGAAAATAATACAGAAAAACTTGCATATGAAACAGTAAAAGAAGCATTATTAAATGAAAATATTAATTTTAATAATATAATAACTGCTAAACAAAATGAAAGTGTAACAATTAATATATGATAACAATATTATGTGTAGGTAAAATAAAAGAAAATTATTTAAAAGATATGATAGATGATTATCGTAAAAGAATAAATAAATATCATAAAATAGAAATAATAGAACTTAAAGATTCTAATATTAAAGATGAGGGAGATTTAATACTTAAACATATAGATAATTATAAGGGTTATATTATATCTATGGATATCGAAGGTATTAATTTAAATTCAGTTAGTTTATCTAAGAAAATTGAGAGTACTCTTATGAATTATGCTAATATTATGTTTATCATAGGTGGCTCTAATGGAGTAGATAAGAGAGTAAAAGAGAAAGCTAATTATCATTTATCATTTGGTAATAATACTTTCCCACATGGTGTATTTAGGGCATTATTGCTTGAACAAATATATAGATCATTTAAAATTATTAATAATGAGACATATCATAAATAAGACATCAATAGATGTCTTTTTATGTTATTATATTTATGGTGATTTAAATGATTGGTAATGATTGGGATCAAGAACTTTCAATTATATGGAATAGTAAGGGTTTTCATAATTTTTTAAAGATAGTTGATAATGAGTATAAAACTAAGACTATTTATCCACCTAAAGATGAAATATTTAATGCATTAAAATATACTCCATATAAAGATGTTAAAGTAGTTATTGTAGGACAAGATCCATATCATGGTGATGGGGAGGCTATGGGTTTATCTTTCTCAGTTAATGATGGTGTTAAATTGCCTCCATCACTAAAAAATATATATAAAGAGTTATATGATGATTTGGGAATAGAACCTGCTACTACAGGTAACTTAACAAACTGGGCAAAGCAAGGTGTATTACTTCTTAACTCGACACTAACGGTAGTAAAAGACCAAGCTAATTCGCATGCTAATATTGGTTGGAGTTTATTTACTGATTATGTTATTAAAAAAATAAATGCAAAAGATACTCCTGTTGTATTTATACTTTGGGGTAATTTTGCTAAATCAAAAAAAGTATATATAACAAATCCTAAACATTTAGTTATTGAATCAACACATCCAAGTCCATTTAGTGCATCAAGTGGTTTCTTTGGCTCAAGGCCATTTTCAAGAACTAATGATTTTCTAATAAAAACCAACCAAAAACCAATAGATTGGCATGTACAATAAAAGAGGACTTAACAATCAATCAAGTTCTCTTTATATTTCTTTATCAGTATCAATTATTTCTTTTATATCATAACTAGGTTGTATATTAATATTTTTAATCCTAGCTATTAATTTAGAAGGAAATTTTTTTAATAATTCATTTAAACTATTATTATTTTTATTATAAAAAGATTTAGCAGCTAAGATATTAGTATCTGATGTATTTAATTTACTTAATACTACATTTAAATCTTTTTTCTTAGCTATTTTAGGATAATCATCTTGTACCATATATATAGTATTAATTACTTCAGTTAATTTATTATCTAGTTCAATTGGAGACACTGAATTTTTTTCTTTTAAATCATCCAGTTCTTTGAATTCTTTTATTTCAATACGTGCACTTTTTTTAATAGCATTTTCTGCTTGTTTAACTAAACTATATCTATTTTCAAGTTCTGTTTCTATTTCTTTTTCTGCTTTATCTACTCTTATTTTATAATATATTAATTTACCATAGTTATTAATATATATAGAATACATAATAGTAATAATAATTATAATTGTAAATAACACTATTAAAGTTGTTTGCATGCTATCACCTACGTTATAATTATAGCATGTAAATATTAATAAAAAAAGGTGATATGATGGTTGTAGATAGAGTAATTGTTGGTAGTTTAGATACTAATACATATATATTACGAAAAGATAATAAAGTATTAATAATAGATCCTGGTGCTGATGCAAATAAGATTATTAAGAAGATAGGTAATTATTTTGTAGTAGGCATACTTATTACCCATTCACATGATGATCATATAGGTGCTCTAAAAGACATTAGTAATTATTATCATGTTAATTATTATAATATGTATAATTTAAAAGAAGGTATTAATAATATAGATATATTTAATTTTGAGGTTATGTATACTCCTGGTCATATGAAAGATTCAGTATGTTATTATTTTAAAGAAGATAATATGATGTTTGTAGGGGACTTTATATTTAAAGATGGAATAGGTAGAACAGACTTACCATATGGTAATGATATAGATATGGTAAAAAGTATTAATAAGATACTTAAATATGATGATAATATTATTTTATATCCTGGTCATGGTGATTGTACTAGTTTAGGTAATGAAAGAGATAATCTCTTATATTTTAGTACTAGAATATAAAAAATGATTAACAATTAACGTTTTATGGTATAATTAACTCATGGGAGGTAAAAGAATGAAAAAGTTTTTTGAAAAACATGATTTAATTAAAATGGCTGGCATAATGGTCATTATTGCTGTCATATTTTCATGGATACTTAAGTATTGTTATTTTTCATCAGGTAGTTTAATTATTGCTGGTACAAGTGGTAATAATGTAGTTGATGGAAGTACTGCTGGTATTTATGATATGAATACTTATTCAATATTAGGTTTATATTATTTTACTAATATATTCGTTTATATTCTTGTAGTATTTGGTTTCTATAAGTTCTTAGGAACATTAGATTCATATCAAGCATTAACTGATAAAATTGCTAAAAAGTTTAAAGGAAAAGAAAAAATATTTGTTGCTATTAGTTTAGCTATTTATGCATTTCTTGCAAGTATATTCTCAAATGCATTTGCTTTAATAGTATTTGTACCATTTACTATATCTATAGCAAAGAAGTTACATTTAGATAAGATTACTAGTTTAATTTCATCATTTGGTGGTATTTTACTTGGTACTTTATGTTCAACTTATGGAACAGGTGTAGCTGGAATACTTACTGATTCAAGTAATGGTCTTGGTGTAACTTATGGTTATGCTATGTTACCTACAATTGTTATTGGTATTATAGGTTATATTATTTTACTTGCACTTACATTTAATAGAATAAATGATGATAGTAATGAAGAAGTTAGTGATTTATTAACTGAAAAAGAAGAAAAAGTTGTTACTAAAAAAATGTCTAAGAGACTTAAGAGAAAAAAAGAAAATGTTGTACCAATCTTAGTAGTACTTATTATAATGTGTGCTTTATTTATTTTAGGTTATGTTGATTGGTCAACATCATTTGGATTTACTGGTTTTACTAATTTACATACTAGTTTATCTGAAGCAACACTTGAGTCATCTCCACTTAATGCAATATTATTTGCATTATTAGGTAGTACTACTTTACCAGCATTTGGATCATGGGATTTATTTACTGGTGCATCTACTTTAATAATTCTTTCATTCATTATTGCATTTATTTATAATACAAAACTAGATGATATGATTTCATCATTTGGTGAAGGTGTAAAAGATTCAATTAAATCATGTGGTATATTATTAATTGTCTATGCTGTACTAGTATTATCTGTTAGTTATCCAACTATACCAGGTATTATTAATCAATTAGATTTATTACTTGATAATACAATTTTAAAACCATTTGGTTGGTTATTAAATAGTTTTATTACAAGTGCATTTACTATTGATTTCACTTATACAGTTAGTTTAATTGGTAGTTTATTTGCTAAATTTTCAAATCTTAATGCAGCAGCATTAGCACTTCAAGCTGGATATGGACTATTTTGTTTCTTATGTCCAACAAGTGTTGTTCTTGTATTAGGATTATCTACACTTGATATTAAATTTAAAGACTATTTTAAATTTATTTGGAAATTCTTATTAGCATTATTAATAGTAATATTAATAGTTCTATACATTCTTATATATGTATAATTAAGACTCTAGTAATACTAGAGTTTTTAATTGACTTAAAATATTTTATATACTAAAATATAAACGAAGTAATGCAAAGAAGAATATTAAGTAGTTATATATAATTATTATTAGAGAGGAAAATGTTTGCTGAAAGTTTTCTTAATAAATATATAATGAATTTCGTATTTGGAGCATTAAACGCATAGTCAGCGTTATTGATTAAAGTGCATGAATTACTCATGAATAAAGGTGGTAACACGGAAATTATTTTCGCCCTTTAGTTCATGAGTTTTTTTATTAGAAAGAGTGATATTATGGATGATAAAGTAAAAGAAATACAAAATAATTTTGCTAGTGATATTAAGAATGTTAAGAAACTTCAAGATATCGTAGATATTAAAGCTAAATATATTGGTAAAAATGGTTGTATTACTGAACTTACAAAGAATATGAGAGATTATTCAGTTGAAGAAAGAAAAGAAATAGGTAAGATAGCTAATGAATTAAAGAATAAAATAACTGAATCTATTAGTAATGAAGAAAATAGAATAAATAAAGAATTAATAGATGAAAAACTTAAGAATGAAGCTATTGATGTTTCTCTTCCAGGACTTGAAATACCATGTGGTGCACCTAATATACTTGAAAAAACTATCGAAGAATTTGAAACAGTATTTATGTCTTTAGGTTATGATGTTGTTGATGGTCCTGAAGTTGAAGAAGATCACTATAACTTTGAACTACTAAATTTACCTAAAGGACATCCTGCAAGAGACGCACAGGATACATTTTATCTTGAAGGTGAAGATTTACTTTTAAGAAGTCAAACAAGCCCTGTACAAGCAAGAGTTATGCTTCAAAATAAAGGAGAAAAACCTATAAGAATGATTTGTCCTGGTAAAACTTATAGACGTGATGATGATGATGCAACACATTCACATCAATTTACTCAGATTGAAGGTTTACTTGTTGATCATGATATAAGTTTATCTGATTTAAAAGGAACATTTGATATTATTGCTAAAAAATTATTTGGTGAAGATACAAAAACTAGATTTAGACCAAGTTATTATCCTTTTACTGAACCATCTGTTGAAATGGATATATCATGTTTTAATTGCAAAGGTAAGGGATGCAATATATGTAAAAATACTGGTTGGATTACGATAAGTGGTGCTGGTATGGTTAATCCTAATGTACTTAAAATGTGTGGATATGACCCAGAAAAGTGGAATGGTTTTGCCTTTGGTTTTGGTGCTGAAAGATGTGCAATGCTTAAGTATGATATAAATGATATTAGAACATTTTATAATACTGATTTAAGAGAAATAAAAGTATTTGATAGAAAAGATGGTGAGTAATTATGATATCAATGAATTGGGTTAAAGATTATGTTGATTTAGATGGAATAGATTTAAAAGATTTAGCTGTTAAAATAACACAAGCTGGTGTTAATGTTGAAAAAGTTATTACTAATCATATTGATAATTTAGTTATTGGTGAAGTTATTGAGTGTAAAAGTATTCCTGATACTCATTTACATGATTGTTTGGTTGATGTTGGTAATAGCGAACCACAAAAAATTGTATGTGGCGCACCCAATGTTAGAGAAGGCTTAAAAGTAATTGTAGCTCTACCTGGTGCTAAGCTTCCAGATGGTGAGATAAAAGCAAGTAAAATTAGAGGGCATGAGTCTAATGGTATGCTTTGTGCTTTATTTGAGTTAGGTTTAGAACCAAAAACGGAAGAAAATTATAATAAAGGAATATGTGAATTACCAAGTGATGCACCTGTTGGTAAAGATCCAATTGATTATTTAGGGCTTGAAGATACTTTATATGATTTAGATGTACATAAACATCGCAATAATGATTGTTATTATCATATTGGTTTTGCTTATGAAGTAGCAACTATATTAAATAAAAAAGTTAAATTACCTAAAATTAAATATACCATAGATAAAAAAGATAATATATCATCACATCTTAAAATTGAAGTTAAAACTGATAAATGTACTTATTATTCAGGTAAATATGTTAAAAATGTAACTATTAAAGAGTCTCCTGATTTTATTAAGAAAAGATTAAATGCTGTTGGTATGAGATCTATTAATAATGTTGTTGATATTTCAAACTATGTTATGCTTGAATTTGGTCAACCTACGCACTTTTTTGATGCTGATAAATTAGGTGATAAAATTTTAGTAAGAGATGCTAAAGAAAATGAGAAGCTTGTAACACTAGATGGTAAAGAGAGAATTCTTTCACCAAGTGATATTGTTATAACTGATGGTGAAAAACCAATTTGTCTTGCAGGTGTTATGGGTGGTGAAAATACCGAAGTAGATGATAATACTAAAAATATATTTATCGAAGCAGCAATATTTAATCCAGTTAGTATTAGATATACTGCAAGAAATCATAATTTACCTAGTGAAGCATCTATTAGATATGGTAAAGGCTTAAATTATGAATATACTCAAATGGCTTTAGATAGATGTGTTGAATTACTTGAAAAATATGCAGATGGTAAAGTAATTGATGGTGAAGTCTTATATGATAATGAAGATAAGAGTGAAAAAACTATTGATTTTACTACTGATAAAATAAATAAATTACTTGGTATTGAAATAAGTACTAAAGATATGGAACATGAACTTGATAGACTAGATTTTAAATATAGTCTTAAAGGTAATAATTTTCATGTAATTATACCTAGAAGAAGATTAGATATAGATCCATATGTTAATGATATGGCAGAAGAGATAGGTAGATTATATGGTTATCATAATCTAAAAAGTACATTACCTGTTATACCAGATAGAAGAGGTATTTATGTAGGTGATGTCTTAATTAGAAAAAATATTTCTAGAAGACTTAGAAGTCTAGGCTTAAATGAAGCACGTACTTATACTTTAGTATCACCTAGTAAAGCTAAATTATTTAATTATGAAAATAAAGAACAAAAAGTATTACCAAATCCAATGAGTGTAGATAAAAGTGTTATGCGTACAACATTAATACCATCACTAATAGATACATATGAATATAATAAAGCTAGAAAAGTAGATAATATATTACTTTATGAAATAAGTAAAACATATGATATTAATTATAATGAAGATAGTAAAGTATGTATGTTAATCGAGGGTAATTATATTGAATCTAAATGGAATAATACAATTATTAAAGCTGATTTTTATACATTAAAAGGTATAGTTAATAATTTACTTATTTATCTTGGTTTTAAAAATCGTATTAGTTATGCTCAAAAAGAAATAGTTGATATGCATCCAGGTCAATCAGCTGAAGTATTAATAGATAGAAAACCAATTGGTGTTATTGGTAGAGTACATCCATCTTTATATAAAGATCCTATATATGTATGTGAAATATCTATGACTAAACTTTATAATATGAGTGTTAAACCACTTAAATATAAAGAAGCATCTAAATATCCGTTAATAGAAAAAGATGTAGCATTTGTAGTAGATAATAATATTACTAATGAAGAAATAGTTAATTTAATTAAAAAATCAGGTGGTAGATTACTTACTAATGTTGATATATTTGATATATACCGTGATATCGAACCAGGTAAAAAATCAATGGCTTATAATTTAATATTTAGTGATCAAACAAGAACTTTATCTGATGAAGAAGTTATGAAAGTATTTAATAAAATAATAGATTATGTATGTGATAATTTACATGCTAGATTAAGAGATTCATAAATATAAAAGACTACTAATAATCAT
>OMVK01000023.1 GCA_900314465.1 uncultured bacterium
TATATATTCAGCAATATTTATAACTGAATTTATTAATAAATTATAAATATATATAGTAAAACTAAAATTATTTATAGATATATTATTATTTATAAGATTATTAACTAATATTATATTAATAAATAGTTCAATCGAAGATAGTAAACTTTGTTTTAAAAAGTTTGTCTTCAAAACTTCTTTATTATAATTATAATCATAATCTAAGAAATATTTATAACTATCATTTAATTTATTTAAATAAAAACATTCCGACATCGTATGTTTTATACTAGTAAGACCCTGTATTAAATCAACAAGCATACTATGATAATCAGTAGAACTTGTTATAACTTCATTTATATGATCTTTAATATTTCTATTTTTAATTAAGATAATTAATAAATATATAATTATTGAAATAAGTGATACCAAAAATATTTTTATATTTATATTAATAATTATTATTAAAGATATTAATATTAAAATACTATTTATAGATATACTTATAATAAAATTAATAATTATATCTTGGATATTTTCCATATCCTGAACTCTTTTGACTATTTCTCCATATTCTTTTATATGTAAATAATTAAAGGGTAGATTAAATATGTGATGTAAAAAATTAGATATTAGACTAGAAGAAAAAGTATTTTGTAAATTTTTACTCTTTATTTTAATTAGATAATAGGTATAATTAGATATTAATGATATTAGTATATAAATAAGTAATATTTTTATTATATTAGTATTTGGTTTTATGAAAATAACATAACTACCTATGATAAGTGAAAATAATAGATATAATATATTTAAGATAATTATGTTTGCTAATGTCTTTTTGTTTGTTTTTATTAAATTTTTAAAATTGATTTTTATATGATTTGGATGGGTAATATACGATAAATGAGTTTTAGGTGTTAGTAGAATAAAATTTTTAGTTGAAATATCATTAAAATCATTAATATTCATCTTTACTTCACCACTTGATGGATCCATTAATGTTACATAATCTTTATTTATATTATATATACAAACAAAGTGAGAAAGAGATTCATTTATTTTTAAATGCGCTATACATGGAAGTTTAAGATTATCTAATTTATCTGTATTAATTCCAATAGCATCAAAGCTATATTTTTTAGCACATTCGATTAAATTATAAGCATTAACTCCATTTATTGATGTTAAAGATGAAATTCTCAGTTCTTCAAGAGAAACATTGCCACCATAATATCTAATTATTGATTCAAGAGAAGAAATTCCACAATCAGCTGCTTCTTCTTGTCTTACTATCAATTTTTTCTTCACTGTATTTTTCATCACTCCCTTCTACTAATTTATACACAATTAAATTTTATTTTACTTAAAAATATTTAAATAAAATTAATAAGTAAAATCTACTAATTTATTTAATATATAAGTAGAAAGAGATTATAGAAAGGAGTTATATGTTATTTTGGTATTATTTTAGAGTAGTATTAAAAACTTTATTACTATTTCATCATTAATAATTACTACTAGTTAATCTAGTAGTTTTTTATTATAATTATATTGGTGTTTAATATGTATTTTACTAATTTAATTAATAATAAATATAAGAATAATAAAATAATAATAATATATGTAGATATGGATGGTACTATATGTGATTATGAAGTATTTAGGGGTTATGATTTTTTTCATAAAAGACCTTTATATAATCGTTTAAAATTATTTGAAAATTTAAGTAATAATTCAAATATTGAATTACATATCTTAACATGTTGTAAGACTCTTAAAGATGCAAGTGATAAAAATAGGTGGTTAGATAAATATGCACCATTTTTTAAACTTGAAAATAGACACATATTAACTAAAGATACTATAGGTAATAAACCATCTGATATATTAAAACTTGAATATCTTAGTAATATAAATAAAGATAATAAGATAATACTTATTGATGATGATCCTAAAGTACTTAAAAATATAGCATCACATCTTAAATATATAGATACTTATAAAGATAGTATATTAGATGATTAATATATAACAAAATAATATAATTGCCTCTTAAAAATAGTAATTGTAAATGATATAATTCATTTGGTGAATATTCATGAATAATAAAATTAAAAGTGTTCTTCTAAAATTTGAAAATCGAGGATTTAAAGCTTATGTAGTTGGTGGCTTTGTAAGAGATTATTTATTAGGTAGAGCATCGTATGATGTTGATATATGTACTAATGCAAAACCTAATGAAATTATGGAAATACTTGATATAAGTAATACAAGTAATAATTATGGTGGTGTTCATATTAAAGATTCTCTATATAATTATGATATAACTACATTTAGAAAAGAAATTAAATATGAGAATCGTAGACCTGTTGAATTTGAATATGTTAATACAATCGAAGAAGATATAATAAGAAGAGATTTTACTATTAATGCCTTATATATGGATTTAAATGGTAATATTATTGATTTAGTAGATGGTAAAAAAGACTTAGAAGATAAAATAATAAGATCTGTTGGTGATTTTAAAACCAAAATGGTAGAAGATCCATTACGTATGCTTAGAGCTATTCGTTTTGCATCTTTACTTAACTTTAAGATTGAAGATAATTTATACAATTATATATCTTTAAATAAAAATTTAATTAATACTTTAAGTATTACTAGAAAAAAAGAAGAATTAGATAATATATTTTCTAATTCTAATAAATTAGAAGGTATTAATATTATAAAAAATTTAAAATTAATGGATGTTTTAGATATTAAATTTGATAAAGAAGTAAACTATTGTGAAGACCCACTTGGTATATGGGCACAAATAGAATATACTAACTACGAGTTTACAAAAAGAGAAAAGAAAACCATAGATGATGTTCGAAATATTATAAAATATGCTATAATCGATAATACAACATTATACGAATATGGTTTATATCCATGTATAATAGCTGGAGAAATATTAGGTATAGATATAAGTTATATAAGTAGTTTATATAAAGATCTACCTATATATTCTATTAATGATATTAATATTAATGGTAAAGATATAGAAAGTATTTTAAATATTAAACCTAGTAAGAAAATAAAAGATATCTTAAATGATATCGAACTTAATATACTAGATAATAATTTAAATAATAATTATGAAGATATAAAGGAATATATATTAAATACATGGAGGTGATTTTATGAATGAAATTGTCTATAAAGTCTTAAAGAAAAAAGATTTTATTGTCAAAAATTATCTCATAAAAGTCGCCCATGAATTAGAACTTACTTTAAATGATTTTTTATTACTTGTATATTTTTTTAATCAAGAAGAACCTACATTAAATATAGATAATATTAAATATAGTATTTTTTTAACTGAAGATGAAATAATGGAATCTTTTCAAAAATTAAATGAATTAGGCTTAATTACTACAAATATTGTTAAAGATGATAAAGGTAATAGAAGAGAAGTTATTAGTTTAGATAATTTGGTTAAAGTAGCAACCTCTGATATTACTACTACATCAAAGAATAATAGTAAAAGTAATATATTTGCTGAATTTGAAAAAGAATTTGGTAGAACTTTAAGTCCAATTGAATATGAAATGATTAATAATTGGATTTCTTCAGGCTTTTCTGAAGAAACTATTAAGTCTGCATTAAAAGAAGCTATCTTAAATGGTGCTAGAAGTATGCGTTATATTGATAAGATACTTATATCTTGGAAAGAAAATGGTTATAAAAAGACTAAAAACACTAATAGTGATAATGTAGATGATAATACAAGTATTAATCTATTTGAATATGATTGGTTGGATGATAATGAAGAATGAATTTATTATTAAGACATTAGATGAATATATACCTAATCCTAAGTGTACTTTAGATTATAATAAAGACTATGAATTATTAATTGCAACAGTTTTAAGTGCTCAATGTACTGATGAAAGAGTAAATAAGATTACTAAAATATTATGGGATAAGTATGATATATATTCGTTAAGTAAAGCAAATATAGATGATATAAAAAGTATTATATATCCCTTAGGTAATAGTAATAAGAAAAGTGTTTATATAAGTGAAATAGCTAAAAGTTTAGTAGATAATTATGATGGTAAAGTGCCAAATGATAAAGCTTATTTATTATCACTTCCTGGAGTAGGAGAAAAAGTTACAAATGTTTTCCTAGCTAATTATTATAAAATACCTAGTATTGCAGTAGATACACATGTTTTACGTGTTAGTAAAAGATTAGGACTTGCTAAAGATACTGATAAACCAATAGATGTTGAAAGAAAGTTAGAAAAAGTTTTTCCAAAAGATAGATGGATAGATTTACATCATGAATTATTATTATTTGGAAGATATTATTGTACTGCAAGAAATCCTAAATGTTCAAATTGTAAGTTTAATAAAATATGTAAGTATTATAAAGAAGTAAATAGATAATTATTTACTTTTTTCTTTACAAAGCTATAACAAAAATTTATAATAAAAATTAAAAATTGTAATGGGGGAATAATAGTTATGACAGAAAACTTACCAGTTTTAATTTTACGTAAATTAGTACTTCTTCCATATCAAGAAATAAGACTTGAATTAAATAACCAACTTAGTAAATCTATTATAGATTTATCTATTAATAATTATGAATCTAAATTATTAATTGTAGTACCAACTAATTTTGAAAGTAATCAAGATATTAATGATTTACCTAACATAGGTATCATAGGTAAGATAAGTAAAAAAATGGAACTACCTAATAATAATTATCGTATTATTATTAATGGCTTAAATAGAGTAAAAGTATATAATTATGATAAATTAAATGATGGTATTATATCTGCAAATATTAAGAGATTATATATTAAGAATGAAGAAACAGATGAAGAAAAAGCTTTAGTAAGAAATTTAAAATCATCAATAGTTAAATATATTGAAAGAAATCCTGAAGCTTCTAATGAAGTAATTAATAGTGTTAATTCAATAGATGATTTAGATATGTTAACTGATATAATAACTAATTATTTACCTTTAGATTTACCAAAAAAAATAAAATATATGAATGAATTTAATTATATTGATAGAGCTAAAGACTTAGTTAAAGATTTAAATGCTGAACTAGAAATGGTTAATATTGAAACTAAGATTGATGATGATATCAGAGATTCATTTCAACAAGAACAAAAAGAGTTTATTATTAAACAAAAAATACAAAAGTTATATCAAGAAATAGGTATTAATGCAGATAAACAATCAGAAATATCTGATATGAAAGAAAAAATTAATAATTTACCTATTAATGATCGTACTAAAGAAAAGCTACTTAATGAAGTTAAAAAATATTCTTATACATCAGAAAATAATCCTGATTCTAATGTTATTAGAAGTTATTTAGATACTGTTTTATCATTACCATGGAATAAGTATTCTAAAGATGAAACTGATTTAAAAAAGATCAAAAAATCACTTAATAATACTCATTATGGTTATGAAGAACCAAAGAATAGAATACTAGAGTTTATTGCTATTAAGAAAAATAGTAATTATTTAAAATCACCAATTATTTGTTTAGTTGGTCCACCAGGTACAGGTAAAACCACATTTGCTATGAGTGTTGCTAAAGCTTTAAATAGAGAGTTTATTAAGATATCTGTAGGTGGTATGAGTGATGCATCAGAACTAATTGGACACAGGCGTACATACTTAGGTTCATCACCTGGTAAGATTATTCAAGGATTAAAAAAATGCAGTACCCAAAATCCTGTTATCTTGCTTGATGAAGTAGATAAAATGACCAAGAGTTATCAGGGAGATCCAAGTGCAGTATTACTTGATATTTTAGATCCATCACAAAATGATACATTTGTCGATAATTATATCGAAGAACCATTTGATTTATCAAAAGTATTATTTATCTTAACGGCAAATGATTTAAAAAATATACCTGATGCCCTAAAAGATAGACTAGAAATAATTGAAATTAATTCTTATACTGATGAAGAAAAAATAAATATAGCTAAAAAATATTTATTACCTAATATTGAATATGAATATAATTTAAATAAATTACGTATTAATGATGATACACTTACTTATTTAATAAGAGGTTATACTAAAGAATCTGGTGTACGTGATTTAGAAAGATTATTAAGAAAAATATGTCGTAATATTATTATTAATCATATCGTATCTAAGACTATTACTATATCATTAATATATAAGATACTTGGTCCTAATACTTATAGTTTTGTAAGTAATTATGAATCTTACTATGGTAATTCATATTCTTTAGGTATAACACCATATGGTGGTGTAGTAATACCTTTTGAAGCTATATATACTAATAATTCAAGTTCAGTAGAAATAATAGGTAATATATCTGAATCAGTAAAAGAATCATGTAATGTTGCTTATAATTATCTTAAAAGTAATCAAGATAATTTTAAAATAGATTCTAATATGTTTAATAAATCTATTTTAATAAATGCTCTTAATTATGGAGTTAAGAAAGATGGTTCATCAGGCGGACTTGCTATTTGTGTCTCTTTGCTTTCATTACTACTAAATAAAAAAATAGATTCATCTAATGCTTTTAGTGGTGAAATAACCCTTCATGGCGATATCTTACCAGTAGGTGGTATAAAAGAAAAAATAATTGGTGCTTATAATAATGGATTTACTAATATTTATTTACCTATAGGTAATGAAAATGATATTTTAAAAGTAAATGAAGAAATAATAAATAAATTAAATATCGTATATGTAAGTAATTTCAGGGAAATATACGAAAAATTATTTTTATAGTTAACACTTATAGAACAATCTATAAGTGTTTTAATATTGTAATAATTTATTATTTAACTTATAATTAACTAAGAATAGGAGAGGTAGTATGAAGAAGAATGGTTTTATTGCTACGAGTATTTTATATTCTTTCTTCTTAGTTTTTATATCCCTTTTTGTTGCTTTGATATTGACATATATTCATAATCAATTATTAGTAGATAAAATAAATGAAAAAGCTGAAAATACCCTTGCTAATATTAATAATACTAAATTAAGTGATATAAAAATAGGTGACTATGTAAGTTTTAATACTGATAGTAATTTATATGTAAAAGATTTAGATCCTGATGCTAATGTTTCTGCTACTTTAAAAGCAAAACCAGGATATATTCCACTTAATTCAAGTGCTAAATGGATTGTTTCAAATAAAGTAGATAATAATGATGGCACTGTAACTTTAACATTTTTAGGTGATTTAACTGCAATTAAAAGAAGTGTTATTACCCAATATGGTTCATCAAGAGTACCTAAAGTTCAAAATATTTCAATAGATGTCTTTAATGAAATGAATGGTATTGTTAAAAATCAATATGGTGGAACTGAAAATGCTTTTGTTAAATCTATCCAATATAAAAATGATACTATGAAAATAGATCTAATAAATGATGCAATATTAAGCAGTTTAAGAAATAATACTAATATTGATGTAAATATTAGAGATGACTTTTTCAATGTAGGTGAAGCTTACGTAGTTAAACATACTGATACATCACAAACAAATTATACAGGTTCTTATTACTTATATAGGATATATAACTTCTCTAATTATAAAAATAGTAGTTTAGATGATGTAAATAAAATATTAAATAGTTATTGTAATGCTCAAATGAGTAGTGATGGTAGTGTTTCTTATAATGCTAATAATACTTTTGGTTATTTGAGTATATCAAATTCATCAGACTTTGATAGTGATAATCGAAGCTTAACACAAACAAAATATGCAAGATATTGTTTCTATTCTTCACCTGTTCCATATACTCATAGTTCATCAGAAATGATTGTAGGTTTCGATGAAAACGAAACTAGTGGTGATTTAATATCAAATATTTCTCTAAATTCTAATATTTTAAGACCATATATGACGGTAACAGTTAATAAGTCTGACGAAAATTCATATTTAAATAGTGGTAAGGGTAGTAAAGAAAACCCATATGTAATGATGGATGGGGTGAAAGCATCATGAGAAAAAAGAATGGTTTTGTACTTGTAGAAACAGCAATTGTTGTAAGTGTATTATCAATAACATTACTAATGCTTTATTCATCATATTCTCATATATTAAGAGTAACTCGTAGTAGAAATACTTATGTTCATACAGATAATATATATTCAACATATTTAGTAAAAAAACAATTAGAAAAATATAATGGTTCAGTATCAAACTTTGTTGTATCTAATTCATCTATATGTAAGTTATATAGTGATTCAGGTATTTCTGAATATGTATGTGATATAGCAAATGCTACAAGTGAACAAATCACTGTACCTCTTGCACCATTAGAAGTAGATAAAATATATTATTTAAGTCCAGCGGAAATTTTAAATTTAATTGAAAGTTCTAAAGAAAATATGCTTATGCATCTTGATGCAACAACTATTGATTATGTAAAAAGTTTAGGTAATACATCTGGTAAATCAGATACAGGTTCAACTTATAAGATAATGATTGTTAAATATAAGAAACAATATTCTGATGGTTCTTATGAAATATTACATTCATCAATGGAGGTGTAATTATGCATAAGTATAATCGTGGTGTTACTATTGTAGAAATATTAATAAGTATACTTATAATTGCAATAGTAATGGTATTTTTATATAGATTGTTTATACAAGTGAGAAATGAAGAAGAAGGTAATGCTATTCAATCTCAGTTTGTTATAGCACAATCACAAATAGAACAAGCTGTTGAAGAAGATTTAGTAGATTATGGGGTTAAATCTATCAAAGCATGTAATATATATAATGTAGATATAGATGATAATTCTATTTATAATGAACCTGGTACTAATGATTTAGATAATTATAAATGTCTTGAAATAACTTATAATACTCCATCTAATATCGTAGATAATACTGGATATATTATGATATATAAGTATTATACAAGATATGATAATAAGACATTACAGGGAAAAGACCCTAAATGGATTGTAAGATATACTAAAGGACATTTTGATGTCGATGTTAGTGGTAATCGTACTAAATGGAATTCACAGACACAAGTAACTAATGAACTTCCTGATGAACTTGATTTATCAGAAATACCATATGTTACTTATTCAAGAACTCCAAATACATTAAAAATGAATGATACATTAAAAATAGTATTACCAATAAAAGATTCAGTTGGCTTACATTATGATATTAATTTAACAATAGATATTAATCATGATAATGAATTTACTTGTACATCTACAGAAAATAGTTCTAATTTATATTATAGATTAAAATGTAATTGTACTGGTGATAGTAATTTATGTTCTTCATCTATTGATAAGAAATAATAATTAGAATAATAAATAAATGATATAATACTTTTGAGTGTGATTTATATGTCTAAAAGATATATTTTATTAATTGTATTACTAATAATTTATATTGTTTTTCTTCAAAAGTATTATATTAACAATAATAATATAGAAATAGGTAATAAAATGTTAATTGACGATGAAGAAAAACCTATTTCTTTTTTATTGTTTATAGATAATATAGATACATATTATATTGCTAAAGATGAAATATTTGATATATCTAAATATAAAAATAATATAATTAAATATTATAGTTTGGATAATAATATAGCATCAATAGATAATAATGGTTTAATTAAGGGAAATAATATAGGTAATACTACTATTACGGGATTTGATAATAGTAATAATAAATATATGATTAAAATAGTAGTAACTAATTTACTTGTTAAACCTGAATATAATCTTAATAAAAAAACTATAACATGTAAGTATTATAGTGAAGAAGATGCTCATTTATTAGATAAAATACTTGATATTAGAGTTAAATCTGCGGGTGAAAGTTCTCGTGGTGCACTTTTGGAAACTGCTCGTTTTTTAACTTTAAGTTTACCTGTTAAAATACCATATTTCTTTGAAAATGGAAGACTTGAAAATCATGAAGGACAAAGTTATGTAGATGGCGAAGGCAGATATTATCATAAAGGTTTATATTTAAGTACTGATAAATATAAAGATATCAAAGCATCTTTTAGTGGCCCTCAAATATGGGGATGTCCACTTACTAATTATGATGATACATATGGATGGAAAATAGGTGCAAAATATCCAAACGGTCTTGATTGTTCAGGTTTTGTTACCTGGGCACTTTATAACAGTGGAATAGATGTATCAGATATCGGAGCTGGTATCTCAGAAAAAACTTTAGATTTAAGTGATATTGGTGAAAAACATAATATAACATATAGTTATGTTAATTCAAATAATTATCATGTAGGTGATATAATAGCAATATTTGGACATAGTGCTTTAATCGTAGGTAAAGATAATAAATATTTATATATAGCTGAATCTTTAAGACATGGTGTTAGAGTAGAAAAGTATAATTATACAAATAAAAATAGTTCATTATATACAAATTATTCTTATATAGAAACATTAGATAATTTATATAATGATAATACAAATTATGAAGATATGTGGGATTAGTGATTGTATGATTAAAATAATAAATAAGATATTAGATGAAATAAGAAGTGATATGAAATTATTTTTTATAATAGTTATATTTATCAATATTAATTTTATAAGTATACCTAGGTATGTAGTAGATATGCCTGGTTCAATTATTAATGTATCTGATAATTTAACTAATAAAAAATATACTTCAGAGGGTTCTTTAAACATGACTAGTGTATCTGAAACAAAAGGCACTTTATTAATGCTTATTTTGGGTAAAATAGTACCTAGTTTTGATATAGTAGATAATAGTAATTATATTGCGAGTAATGAAGATAGTACATCTATGAATAAAAGAGCAAGATTAATGCTTGAAAGTGGCATTAGTAATGCAACATATTTAGCTTATAAAGAAGCAGGTTATAATGTTAATATTACTGATTCTAAATATTATATTATGTATGTATCTGATAAAGCTAATACTAATTTATCTATTGGTGATGAAATAATAAAAATAAATAATAAAGATATTACTAATAAAAATGAATTATCTAATATATTAAATGATTATAACGAAGGTGATAAAGTAGATATACTAGTTAAAAGAAATAATAAAGAAATAAATACTTATGCTTATTTATATAAAGATGATGATTCAGAATTAAAAATAGGTATTGCATTAGTATTAATAAATAAATATGATAATAATCCAAATATTACATATAAATATGCTTATAATGAATATGGTTCATCTGGTGGACTTATGTTAACTTTAGGTATATATGATGCATTAACTGAAAGTGATTTAACTAAAGGTAAAAAGATTTCTGGTACAGGTACAATTGAATTAGATGGTACAGTAGGTGAAATATCTGGTGTTAAATATAAACTTGCTGGTGCAGTAAAAAAGAAATGTGATGTCTTTATCGTACCTGAAAATAATTATGAAGAAGCTAAAGAACTTGTAGAAAAAAATAATTATCAAATTAAATTAATAAAAGCTAGTAATTTTAAACAAGTATTAACAGAATTACAAAATTTAGAATAATTTTTATTATTATTTTTGTTTATTTATAATATAATACACTTTGTGGGTGATTAACTATGAAGATGAGTGATGTTAAATATGAAGAACTATCACCAATGATGCAACAATATTATGATATTAAAATAAAATATAAAGATGATTTATTATTTTATCGTATTGGTGATTTTTATGAATTATTTTTTGAAGATGCTTATACTGCTTCAAGAGAATTAGAACTAACACTTACCGGTAAATCTGCAGGTTTGAAAGAAAGAGTACCTATGTGTGGGGTACCTCATCATGCAGTTAAGACATATATTGAAACACTTATTGATAAAGGGTATCGTGTAGCTATATGTGAGCAACTTGAAGATCCTAAGAAAGCAAAGGGCATGGTTAAAAGAGATGTAATCGAAGTTGTAACTAAGGGAACTATGGTTGATTTAGAGTTCTTAAATGAACAAGATTTTAATTATATCGCATCTTTATTAGATTTTAATTATATTTATTTACTTACATATATAGATTTATCTACTGGTGAAGTTAATTCTTGTTATATAAAACATAATGATACTGATTTATCTAATGAAATATTAAATTTAAATATTAAAGAATTAGTAATAAAAAGTGATTTAAAAATAGATATCTTAAATAAAATAAAAAATAATTATGGTATAGATTTATCTATAAATGATTCATTTTTAGATAATGAATATAATTCTATATATGATGGTATTAGTGATGAGAGAATAATATATGGTATTAAACATTTATTATATTATTTACATGTTATTGAGTTAAAAGATTTATCTCATTTGGGTCATGTTAATGTTATTAATCTAGATAACTATCTTGAAATGGATACTCATACTGTTAGAAATTTAGAATTATTTGAAACAATAAGATTAAAAGAAAGAAAATATTCACTTATTTGGTTACTTGATAAGACAAAGACTGCAATGGGTGCACGTACACTAAAAGATTATCTAATGCATCCCTTAAAAGATATTAATGAAATAAATAAAAGATATGATTATATAGATTCATTAAATAAAAATTATATGTTAAGAGATGAACTTCGAAATGATTTATATAATGTATATGACTTAGAAAGATTATGTGGAAAAGTATCATGTGGTAGTTTAAATGCAAGAGATGTTTTACAAATAAAAAATAGTTTAAAAGTACTTCCTGATATTAATCGAATAATAGATGAACTTAAGTATCCATATAAAGTAGATGAACATAAAGATTTATATGATTTACTTGAAAAAGCCATATATGAAGACCCACCTATATCTATTAAAGAAGGCTCTTTGATTAAAGAAGGTTATAATAAAGAATTAGATGAATTAAAACAAATAAGATTAGGTGGTAAAAACTTTATTTCATCTCTTGAAGAAACTGCTAAAAAAGAATCTGGTATTCAAAATTTAAAAGTTGGATATAATAAAGTATTTGGTTATTA
This sequence comes from uncultured bacterium, assembly GCA_900314465.1. Lineage (GTDB taxonomy): Bacteria > Bacillota_I > Bacilli_A > RF39 > UBA660 > UBA6985. The sequence goes on from OMVK01000023.1 coordinate 12,968, forward strand.
TATCGAAGTAACTAAGAGTCAAGTTGATAAAGTTAAACCTGAATTTGGTTGGGAGAGAAAACAGACACTTGTTGGTGCTGAACGTTATATTTCACCAGTCTTAAAAGAAAAAGAAGCACTTGTTTTAAATGCTGAAGAAGAAATAATAGATCTTGAATATAATTTATTTAATGATATTAGAAAAATATTAAAAGATAATGTCTTTAAGTTAAAAAATACTGCTAAAATACTTGCAAGTCTTGATGTTTTAGCATCACTTTCTGTTGCTTCTGAAGAATATCATTTAGTTAGACCGACTCTTACTGAAAAAAGAATAATTGATATTAAAGATGGATCACATCCGGTTGTTTCAATAGTATCTGGTAATAGATATATTAAAAATGATATTAAAATGGATGAACATACTAATACACTTTTAATAACTGGACCTAATATGTCTGGTAAATCTACTTATATGCGTCAACTTGCAATAACAGTTATTATGGCTCAGATAGGTTCATTTATCCCAGCTTCTTCAGGTACTTTACCAATATTTGATAAGATATTTACTCGTATTGGAGCAAGTGATGATTTAGTATCAGGTGAATCTACTTTTATGGTAGAAATGCTTGAAGCTAAATCAGCACTTGTTAATGCAACAAGTAACTCTTTAGTTTTATTTGATGAACTTGGAAGAGGAACTAGTACTTATGATGGAATGAGTCTTGCAAGAGCTATACTTGAATATATAAATAATAAAGTTAAATGTAAGACTTTATTTAGTACTCACTATCATGAATTAACTGATTTAGATCGAAAATATAAAACAATTAAGAATGTTCATGTCGAAGCTATGGAAAATAATGGAGATGTAGTATTTTTACATAAAGTATCAGATGGTGCATCAGATAAATCTTATGGTATAAATGTAGCTAAACTTGCAGGTATGCCTGATGAAGTATTAAAAAATGCTAATGAAATACTTTCCAAATATGAAAAAAAGAATACTAATAAAAAAGATGAATTAGTAGAACAATTATCTCTAGATTTATCTATGAGTAATGAAAATAGTGAATTATCTAAATATATAGATTCAATAGACCCATTAAAGATAACCCCACTTGAAGCTATCAATGATATATTTAAAATAAAAGAATTGAATGATAAGAAATAGTAGTGAAAATACTATTTCTTTTTAAGTAAAATAAATATTAATAGTTAATATATAATTATGAGAATAAATAATTTACCAAAAAACGAACAACCTCGAGAACGTTTACTTTTATATGGAGTAGATAGTTTATCTAATATAGACTTATTATCTATTATTATAGGTAGTGGTAGTAAAGGTATTAATGTACGTGAAGTATCTGAAAGTATCTTATCTAAATATAAGTCTATTAATAACTTATGTGATTTATCTATTAATTCACTTGCAAGTATTAAGGGTGTAGGTATGATTAAAGCAATGAAAATAATATGCTCAATTGAACTGGGTAAGAGAGTACTTGAAAAAGAAGTAGATATGAGAATGCATTTACGTAATAATAATGAAGTACATGAAGTATTCAAAAAATATTTTATTAATCTTAAAAAAGAAAAATTTATGATTATTATGTTAGATAATTCTAATAGATTAATTAAATATGAAATATTATTTACAGGTATTGAAAATAAAGCACTAGTATCATTAAAAGATATTTTTAAAGAATGTTTATTAAATAATGCATCTAAATTAATTGTTATACATAATCACCCATCAGGTAATTTAACACCAAGTAAAGAAGATATTAATCTTACATCATCACTTATTTATGATGCTAACATGTTAGGTATTATATTTTTAGATCATTTAATTACTAATGGTATTAATTATATAAGTATTTTACATGATTATATATTAAAAAAATAAATTAATTATGTTAATATATTTATTGTGTTTTTAGGAGGTATCTTATGAATGAAAATATAAGTGAAATCATAGAATTATTTAATAAAAAATTATTAATGTTAAATAATAAAAATAAAATAGAAAAAAATATTAATAAATATAGAACTAATTTATCTGAATTAAATTATAATAAGTATAATGAATTAATAAATATTTATTCATCAAATAATAAATATTTATTAGAAATAGATGATTCAATAAATGAAAAATTAAATAATCTTAGTAATGATGAAATAAATGAATTAATTTCAATTATTGATAATAAAATAGATAATAATATATTTATACTTAGAAATATTGATAAAGAAATAACTAAAAAAGATAAAGCTCAATTACATACTAATTATGATATTGATAGAGATACTAGTATATATAAAGCTCATTTTGATTATAGAAAATCTATTATTGATGAAACTAATTATTATAATGATATAATTAATAAATTATCTAATATTATTAGTAAAAATGATGGTGCTAAAAGAGTCAAAAAAAATAATTAGTTCTAATTAAGAAATTTAGATTTGATTGACATTATCTTAAATAAATGTTAGTATCTTAATTGTTTGTATGAGCAATCACTACGAACCGCACTGAAAAGGTAATAAAGTAATTTTATAAAATTCACCTTTAGGGCGAGTCTTCAAATTATAAAGGAGGTTAATGTAATGAAAGCAATATTCTTAACAGGTGGAAAACAATATTATGTTTCTGAAGGCGATGAAATCTATGTTGAAAAACTAGATGCTGAAATAGGAAAGACTGTTGATTTTGACCAAGTATTATGTGTTGGTGACAAGACTGGTACTCCTTATGTTAAAGGTGCTAAAGTTACTTGTGAAGTTTTAAAACAAGGTAAACAAAAGAAAATAAAAGTATTTAAGTATATTAATAAGAATAATAAACATACTCATACTCAAGGTCATAGACAACCATATACTAAATTAAAAGTTACTAAAATTGTAGGTTAGTATGATAAAAGTAGTTAGAAATAAAAATATTATAACTATATCTGGACATGCTAATTACAAAAAATCTAATGATATTGTATGTGCATTTGTATCAGGTGTTATGTATACGACAGTAAACGCTATATTATCTATTAATAAAGACTATATTAATTATGATGATAATAACGATAAAGTTATAATAACTATTTTAAGTGATGATACTACTACAAAAAAACTTATTGATAATATGCTTAAGATGTTTAATGAATTAAGCAAAGATTATCCAAATAATATTAAGGTAAAGGAGGAGTAATTATGTTTATTAAGTTTGATATCCAACGTTTTGCCCACGTTAAAGCTCAGGGTTCTACACAAAATGGTAGAGATTCTGTTGGTCGTAGACTTGGTGCTAAGGCTGCTGATGGCGAAGTTATAAATGCTGGCTCTATTATTTATAGACAAAGAGGTACTAAGATTTATCCAGGAAAAAATGTTGGAATGGGTAAAGATCATACTTTATATGCTTTAGTTAATGGTACTGTTAAATATGAAAGAGCAGGTAAAGACAAGAAAAAAGTATCTGTATATGAACTTGCTAAATAAAGGTATTCTTTTATGAGAATATCTTTTTTTATTTATTATTTTTGCTAGATAAAATAATAAACTATGTTATAATAAACCAAGGTGATACTTAATGAAGAAGACTACAGAGGTAACTAACGAAGATATACAAAGTAGAATACATGAATATACACTTGAAGATATCATGGGAGAACGTTTTGGAAGATACTCAAAATATATAATTCAAGATAGAGCTATTCCTGATGTAAGAGATGGACTAAAACCTGTTCAAAGAAGAATAGTTTATTCAATGTATATTGATCATAATACACACGATAAACCTTTTAAAAAATGTGCTAAAGCTGTCGGACAAGTTATGGGTAATTTTCACCCACATGGTGATTCATCAATTTATGATGCATTGATTCACTTAAGTCAAAGTTGGAAACAAAATGCACCACTTGTCGAAGTAGATGGAAACAATGGTTCAATTGATGGAGACCCACCAGCTGCCATGCGTTATACTGAAACAAGACTTGCTGAGGTATCAAATGAATTATTAAAAGATATAGATAAAGATACTGTAGATATGGTACCTAACTATTCTGATACAATGTATGAACCAACTGTTTTACCTGCTAAATTTCCAAATTTATTAGTAAATGGAACTATGGGTATTTCCGCTGGTTATGCAACAAATATACCTCCACATAACCTAGGTGAAATAATAGATGCTACTATTAAAAGAATAGATTCACCAAATTGTCGAAATGAAACTATTCTTGATATAGTTCAAGGTCCTGATTTTCCAACGGGCGGTATTGTCGAAGGAAAAGAGCAAATAAGAAAATGTTTAGAAACTGGTAAAGGTAAAGTAATAGTTCGTTCTAAATATGAAATTGTTAAAAACAAAAATAAAGAACAAATAGTTATTACGGAAATACCATTTGATGTTTTAAAGCAACAATTAGTATCTAAGATAAATGAAATAAAAATAAATAATTCCGTAGGTGGTATTCAAGAAGTAAGAGATGAATCAGATAAAGATGCATTTTGTCGTATTGTACTTGATTTAAAACCAGGTGCAAATAAAGATCTTATCATGAATTATTTATTTAAGAATACTGATTTACAAACTACATATAGCTATAATATGGTAACTATTGTAAATAGACATCCAAGATTACTTGGTATTGTTGGTATTCTTGATGCATATATTGCTTTTGATAAGGAAATAACAAAAAAGAGAATAGAATATGATTTAAAGAAAGCTTTAAGTGCAAAAAACTTAGCTGAAGGCATGTTAAAGGCCATTGATATACTTGATGAAGTAATTAAAACAATCAGAGCATCTAAAGGAAAACAAGATGCTAAGATAAATATTATGAATAAGTTTGGCTTTAATGAAGAACAAGCAGAATATATTGTAACTTTACAATTATATAGACTTGCAAATACTGAAGTAGCTGAAGAACAAGCTAAATATGATAATGCTGTTAAAATAATAAATGCTCTAAGTGAAATACTAAAAGACCCAGAAAAACTTAATAGTGTTATTAAATCAGAATTAAGAGAAATAAAGAAAAAATATGCAACACCAAGAAAAACCGAAGTTAAAGATGAAGTTAAAGAAATCTCTTATAAGAAAGAAGATTTAATAATTAAAGAAAATGTTATTGTTACATTAACTAATCAAGGATATTTACATAAAGTACCATATAAATCATATGCAGCAAGAAATGGTAAAGAACAAGGACTTAAACCAGGAGATTATGTAATAAATATTTATAATACTAATACATTACATAAATTATTAATATTAACTAAGTTTGGTAATTATATATATGTACCTATAAATGATATCCAAGCATCTAAATGGAAAGATTTAGGTAAACATATTAGTAATATTGTTATGATTGATCCAAATGATGAAGTAATTAATTCATTTATCGTAGATGAAATGACTAAAGATAAAGAAGTAATTATATATACTAAAGATGGTTTGGTTAAAAAGATTAATTTAAATTCATTAATTGTATCTCGTTATAATAAGTTATATACATATATTAAATTAAAAGATAATGATTATGTAGTTAATACTAATATATCTAAAGAAAATACAATGATTGTTACTAAATCAGGTTATTATATTTCTTATAAGACTAATGAAATACCTATATCTAGTTCGGGTAAATCAGCTGGTGTTAAGGGTATAAACTTAAAAGATGATGAAGTAGTGTCTGGTTTAAACTATGATGAACATGATGAATTCTTAGATATATTTACTAATAAAAAGACAGCTAAGAGAGTTAAATTAACTGATTTAACCCTACTTACTCGTGCAAAACGTGGCTCTATGGTTATTAAGAAAGTAAAATCTACTAATTATGAAATAGTAAGTGCTTTAATAACTAATACCAAAGATGAAATAGGTCTTTCAATGTTTGAAGATGTAAATATAATAAATAATACTGATATATCTATATTAGATCTAGCATCTACCGGTTCAGTTATTGCAAATACTTCATATATTAAAGCATTTGTTTGTCCAAGTGAAATATGTGAAGATGAAATTGATAGTAAAACAACTGAAAAGGAAAACAAAGAAAAAAATGACGATGTAAAACAAGAAACACTTGATTTTATCGATGATTTTAAAATATAGCAAACTAAAAAGTTTGCTTTTTCTTTTAATAATAAAAGTTATATATCTTGAAAATTTACATATGGTACTCTATAATTAGATAAGAATAGAGAGTAGGTTAGTATTATGAAAAAGAATAAAGGTTTTACCTTAGTTGAATTACTAGTAGTAATCGTAATACTTGCACTAATCATGATAATTGTTATTCCAAACATTATTAACATTATGAATAATGCTCAGAAGAGTTCATTCTATCTATTTGGTGAGAGTGTATATGATAAAGCACTTACTAAATATACAAGTGATGATTCTAATAACAAGAGTGATCTTGATTGTGCAGTATATGATATCAAGAATGATTTAGACATTTCTAATACTGGTAATTATGTTGGTTGGGTTCGCGTAACTAGAACACCAAGCGATACAGGAAATTATAGTTATCGTGTTACTTTGAGTAGCGATAAAGAATTTTATAATGTAGCTTATTGTATACAAGGAAATGGTGCAACAAGTTGTACACCAAATAGTACAAGTACACAAGATAGTACATATAAAACAAGTTACTGGGAACCAGGTGTTAAACATGATTCAACAAGCAACACTTATACATCAACAGTTACACAAACACTTTCAGATACCAATTATGTATTATGTGCAAATTATCAATATGCTGGTTCAGATAATACTGTTAAAACATCTACACCAGTATGTGCAAAAGTTAGTAATGCATCAAGTATAAGTAATTGTAATACATTAAGCGATACATCTGGTACAACAGTATGTAAACAAACAAATGGAACATATGATTATAATGTTTATTTATCACTATCTGATGGTACAAGAGCTGTTGATAATGTCTTAATGGAATCTGATGATAATAATAAGACATTTAAAGATTCATTCTATAGTAAAATGGATGAATATAAAAATTTATTAAAGTCAAATAATGCACTTGCAACTGTACCAATACATAAATTAACATGTGATACAGATAATGGCTTAGGTGATTATGTTAATACTGCTGGAGCATCACAAGGTGAAACAGTTGTAGTAACAACAACTAATGAAGCACAAACAAGTGTTATTGCAGCAAAAGTAAAAAGTATTTCTTTTGAAGCATATGATTCAACAAATAAACAAGTTTCAACTGATTCACTTAACTTTAATGCATCAACATATTCATATCATATAACAGTACCAAATAACGTTACTAAGATACATGTTACATATGATAAAGGCGATAGTGAGACAGTAACAGTAAGTAATACAACAAGAGAAAATGGTGTAGATTATAACTATCTAGTAGTCGGAGATAATATTATTAAGGTAGAAGCTACTACTACAAAAAATTCTCAAAAATATAAAAATACATATTTCTTATTTGTAACAAGAAGTGGTGAAAATACAATTGTAACTAATGCTACAACAACACAAGCTCAACAAACTCAATATGTAGATGTCACAACTACACAAAATGTAACAGAGACAACGAATGTAACTGAAACAACTGAACCAACAACACAAGAAACTACACAAATAACTGAGGTTACAACAAGTGGTGAAGATACATCAATGTTATTAAAATCACTTTCTGTATCAGGTTATGATATTGGATTTGTTCCAACAACACTTTCATATCATTTATATGTACCATATAACGTACAAGCTGTATCTGTAACATATCAAACAAATAGTTCAGATGTACAAGCTGAAGTAGTTGGGGCAGACCAATTAAATGTTGGTGAAAATGTAATTTCAATTCATCTTGCAAATCAAGTAGATGGACGTGAAACATATTATCGTATTTATATTACAAGAGCTGATAGTTCAGCAACACGTAAAACTCAAGAAACATCTAATGTAACAACACGTTGGGATCCAAATTCTGGAACACCAGATCCTGCACTACCTGAATCTGATGCAACATTATCAGGAATTGCAATTCAAAATTACACATTAACTGATTTCCAAAGCGATGTATACAATTATGATTTAGAGACAAATGGTGAAAATGCCTTAACAGTTATACCTTATCCAACTGATAAGAATGCTGTAGTATCTGTTGAGGGTGATACAAATATTACTGATGGTAGTGAAATAAAAATTACTGTAATAAGTGAAAATAGATATTATAGTAAAGTTTATACAATTAAAGTTCACTTTGCTACATCACAAGATAAAGGTACTAAGATACTTCGTGGAGTAGTCTTAACACTTGGAGGCTTATTAGTGGTATTATTAATTGCTATAGGTCAACAAAGAAGAGCAAGAAGAATAATTGGTACATCAGGACAAATAATTGAAAAAGGTAGCTATGTAAAGCCTACAAATGTTGATAAGAAAAATAATAATCGAGATAACATGTAATATGTTATCTTGGTTATAAATTTATTGTGAATATATTGACTAAGTAATTTAATAATTATATAATAATTTTAAGAATAAGATAGAAAGAGGATATTTATGAAAAAGAAAAATGGTTTTACTTTAATCGAATTGTTAGCAGTAATTGTAGTACTTGCAATTATAATGGTAATTGCTATTCCAGCAGTTTTATCTATTATGAATAATGCTAGAAAGAGTTCGTTTGCAATTTATATTGAAAAGATTGTAAAAGATGTTCAAACTCAATATGTAAGTGATTCAAACTTTGGACAAGTTAAAGGTTCTGGAGTTGTTGTTTACAATATTCAAAGTGATTTAGGTTATACTACTACTGGTAATTATGTTGGTTATGTTGTTGTTAATGCAACTGATGTTGATAATGTACAATATACTGTATTCTTACATGATAATAACTATATGATTATTGGTGATAATATTACAGTTAGTGGTATGCCAACAAAAGATAGTACTCTTATAACTGCATATGATTCAAGTTCATGGACTTCTAAGTCTGCTAATGAAAAATATGCATGTACAACTGCTACTGGTTCTGAATCAACTATTTGTCAAAACAGATATGGTCAAATCATTCAAACAGCTTAATATATAGAATACAAAATATAGATACTTAAATGTATCTATATTTTTTGTTTTATATAATATTCCTAATACATAAAATAAATGTTATAATTCATCTAGGTGATGAATATGTTATATATAGGAAGTCATGTATCATATAAAAAAGATAGTGAACTAGTTGGTTCAGTAAATGAAGCATTAAGTTATAAATCTAATGCTTTTATGTTTTATACTGGTGCACCTCAAAATACAAGAAGAGATAAAATAGATGATAATTTAACACTTAAAGCTTATGAGATTATGAAAGAAAATAATATAATGCTTGAAAATGTTATTATTCATGCACCATATATTATTAATATTGCTAATAGTGTTGATTTAGAAAAATGGGAATTTGGTGAAAATTTCTTGAGAACAGAAATAGAAAGAGCAGAAAAGCTAGGTGTTAAATATATTGTCTTGCACCCAGGTTCATCAGTTGGAGCACCAGTCGAAGCAGCACTTAATCGTGTAATCAAAGCTTTAAATAGTGTTTTACTTGAAAGCGATAACGTCATTATTTGTATTGAAACAATGGCTGGTAAAGGTAATGAAGTAGGTAAAAATATTGATGAACTTAAATATATAATAGATAATATAGATTTAAAAGATAAAATAGGTATTTGTTTAGATACATGTCATTTAAATGATTCAGGTGTAGATATATCTAAGTTTGATGATTATCTAGATGAATTTGATAAAAAAATAGGTATTGATAAGATACATGTAGTACATGTTAATGATTCTAAAAACCCACTAGGTAGTCATAAAGATCGCCATGAAAACATTGGTTATGGTACGATTGGTTATGATAATTTAATTAATGTTATTTATAATAAAAGACTTGATAATATTCCTAAGATACTTGAAACACCATATATCGAAGGCTATCCTCCATATAAATTTGAAATAGAAAGTATTAGAAATAAAAAATTTAATTCTAATTTAACTAATGATGTTATAAATTTTTATAATAAATAGGAGTTTTATATATGAACATGATGACTATAAAAGAAGATAAAGATATTAATATATCTTCTAAGATTAAAAACTTTTTAAATCCTGATTATGTTTATATTCCTATACCAAATAATTATAAAATATGTGTTAATACTAATGATGATATATATAAAGAAGATATCTTATTAAGTAGTAATATAGATAATATATATAGTCCAGTATCTGGTAAGATAATTGGTGAATCTGATAATTTAACTGTATTTAATAATAATGTTAAATGTTTAGTTATTGAAAATAATTATGAAGAAAAATTAAGAAATAATAGACCAGCTACTAAATATATTAATAAATATAAGAAAGATGAATTCTTAGATTTAATTACTAAATATAAAGCATGTAATGAAGATTTTACCTCTAATTATAAGACTATCTTGATTAATGGAATAGATCCTGATCCCTATGAAAAAACTAGATCTTTTATAATAGATGCTTATTCAGATAAATTACTTGAAACTGTTGATGCTATTAGAACAATATTTAATATTAATAATACTTATTTATGTATAAATAATAATGATACTAATAATGTTATTAATCTATCTAGTAATATAGGTACTTATCCTAATATTAAATTAAAACTTATGCCTGATATATATCCCCTAGGTTTTAGAGAAATACTTATTAAAAATGCTTTAAGTAAAAGAGAAATAAATGATGGGGTATTAGTTATTAATATCGAAGATATTTATAATATATATAATGTTTTAAAAAGAAAGAAACCTATATCTGAAAAGTTAGTAACAATATCAGGTGATGTTATTGAACAACCATTAGTAGTTAATGCTAAGATTGGTACATCTATGGCTGATATCATTAAAAATACTTGTAAAGTAACTGATGATAAATATTATGTTATTGTTAATGGCCTAATATCTGGTATTACATTAAATAGTTTAAATAGTATATATACTAATGATATAAGATCAATATTTTTAAATACTAAAGATGAATCTAGAGAATCTGAATGTATTAATTGTGGACTATGTAATGAAAAGTGTCCAATGCATTTAAATCCTAAATATCTAATAACACATAAAAAAGCCGATAGAAGTAAATGTATACATTGTGGTTTATGTACATATTTATGTCCTGCAAAAATTAATTTTAAAAAGTATTTAGGAGGTAAAGATGAACAATAATGTCTATGTAAGAAGTAATGGATCAATTAAAACTATATCTTTAACTCGTATTGCTTTTCTATTACCATTAATAATATATGGTATATATAAGAATGGTATATATTTATATAAAGAAGGGTATACTAATTTATTTGGTTTATTTAAACCTATTATCTTAATAATACTAGGTGCTTTTATCGGAGGTTTAGTTAATATCATATATGAATATGTTATTAAGAAAAGAAAAGACAAACTAATAAATGTTTTATTTTCTTCTTTTCATATCGAATGGGGAATAATACTTGCATGTATATCTAGTATTAATACTAATATCTTAATATTTAGTATAATAACTTTTATAATATTGTTTTTATCTAAATTATTTAAAATACATTTTAATATTATGAGTATCATATTTATTTTAATATATATATTTCATATTATTTTATATAATAGTTATAGTTATTTAAATGTATATGAACAAAGTAAAGAGTTGTCACTTAGTTTTATGGATTATTTAATTGGTAGAGGTCCAGGTGGTATAGCATGTAGCCATATTATTTTATTATTAATAGCAATTATAGGTTTATATTTTACTAATAATAATAAGACTAATATAACTATATCTAGTATATTAACTTTAATAATATTATTTACTTTATTATCTATATTTAAGGGTATTAGTATAAGTGGTCTATTATTTGATAATAATTATTTATTTATTATGACTTTTGTAGCTACTGATTCATATACATCTTGTTATACTGTTCCTGGTGAAATAATATATGGAATATTAGTTGGTATATTAACATTTATATTTTATTTTGTTAATCCAATAATAGCTCCATATATAGGAATTACTATAGTTAGTTTATTTAATATAGTTATAGATAAGAAAGCTAATTTATTGATTAAGAATTAATAATAATATATAATTATAAGGAGGTGTTAAAATGGCTAAAACTTGTCAAAATTGTGGTGCTACTATGGAAGATAGTGCATTATATTGTGTAGTATGTGGTGCTAAATATATTGATCCAAATGTTAATCAGAACATGAATAATATGAATAATCAAAATAACTTTAATAATAACATGAATAACAATATGAATTATCAAAATAATTTTAATAATAACATGAATAATATGAATAATAATATGAATTATCAAAATTATAATCAAAATACTAGTAATATGAATTTTAATAACCAAGCTAGTTATAAAAGTAAAGTTTGTGCTGGATTACTTGGAATATTCTTAGGTGCTTTGGGTGTTCATAACTTTTATCTTGGTTATACAGGTAAAGGCATTGCTCAATTGCTTATTTCAGTATTGTCATTAGGCTTTTTATCATGGGTATCTGGAATCTGGGGATTTATCGAAGGAATAATGATTTTAACAGGTAGTATCAATAAAGATGCAAATGGTAATCCGTTATCTGATTGACATTTTTAGACAAATTAAGAAAACATATAAATTTATATGTTTTTTTTATGATAAAATAATAATATAGGTGAGATTATGAAACATATAAAAGAAAATTTTAGGAGGATGGATAAAATCTTACTAATATTTATGTTTATTTTAACTATCTTCGGTTTAGTAATGATATTATCGGCATCTAATGTAGCAGCGGTATTAGAATATAATAAAAAAGAAACTTATTTCTTTACTAAACAAGCTATAATTGTTGGTATCTCACTTTTCTTATTTTTTATAATTATTAATATTAAAATAAATCGTAAACTGTATTTAATATTATCTTGGCTCTTGATGGGAATAGCAATTGTTACTTTAGGAACTTTAAGAATTTCTGGTGTTATTACTAATAATGCTCAAAGTTGGCTTCCAATATTTGGCTTTAAAATACAACCTTCTGAATTTGCAAAGACTGCAATTATTATATATATTGCGGTAGGTTATGGATATCATCGTAATTTTAAAAATATGTTTTCTATGCTTGCTTATTTAATACCATGTTTATTTGCAGTTGCACTAGTAGCTTTAGAACCAGATTTAGGTACAGCATCTATTATGCTTGCTGTTATTGTCTTAATGTTTTTAAGTTTACCAGTAAAAGATAATAAATTAAAAGTATTAAAAATAAGTTTACTTCTATTATGTGTCGTTGGTTATCTTGGTTTATATGGCATGCAGGGTTATTTTGAGAAGAAAGAAAGTAGTTCTACCCAAGAATCTCGTTTATTGTTTACATCTCCATGTTCAAGATATCAAGATGATACAGGTTATCAAGTATGTAATGGTTTTATAGCAATTAATAATGGTGGATTATTTGGTGTAGGTTTAGGTAAGAGTACTCAAAAGTATTTATATTTACCTGAAGCATATACAGACTTTATATTTCCAATTATTATGGAAGAATTAGGAGTACTTGGTGGTGTATTTATACTTATATTATATTTAGTACTTTTATATCATATATTATTAATAGCAACCAATTCTACTGATTTAATTGGTTCATTAATAGCATTTGGTACTTTTTCTTATATATTAATGCATATATTAGTTAATTTGGGTGGTGTATTAGGACTAATACCACTAACTGGTGTTCCACTTCCATTCTTATCTTATGGAGGATCTTATACACTTAATTTATTTATATTACTTGGTCTTGTAGAAAGAGTAGCAATTAAGAATAAAAATGATACATATCAAAAAGAATTTAAGAAAGCATTAGGGTGATACTATGGCAATAGATTATAATAAATTAAATATTAGAACAAAAGATGGAGTTATTCAAAATATAAAAGAATTATGTGATAATATTGATTCAATAGATATAAATAATATAGACATTAATGATTTTAATTATCTTGAATCATTATCAAATAAATTAGCAAATGATAATAACTCAGAAAACCTATATGTTAATGAAGAATTACTAGTCAATCATTTACATGAATTATTAGTTAAATATTATATTGAAAGAGAAAATTATACTCCAGAATTCTTAATACCTATTATTAAAATATATAATAAGAAACTTAATAATATTGAATTATTAAAGAATAATAATTATT